>NZ_CANUAR010000006.1:0-159581 GCF_947855755.1 uncultured Coprobacter sp. | reverse complement strand
TTTTCGGACTGATTTTGTTAGCAAAGTTTCTTAGGTTAATTCGTATATAATTACCAAGTCATATACTAATAACATCAGGCTAACAATAATTGAATTTTTATACATCAAGATAATGAAAGACATAATAAATGCACGTTGTGGCTGGGCAGGAACAGATGAGTTATATATAAAATATCACGATGAAGAATGGGGCAGACTCGTCACTGATGACAAAACATTATTTGAGTTTCTTGTTCTTGAAAGTGCCCAAGCCGGATTGGCATGGATTACCATTCTCAGAAAACGAGAAGGATACAAAAAAGCTTTTCATCACTTTGACGTAGAGCAAGTAGCGCACATGAGTTCAGAAGATATCGAACAACTAATGCAATTTGACGGTATTATACGAAACCGCCTAAAAATCAAATCTACAATTATAAATGCAAAACTTTTTCTCGCCATACAGAAAGAGTTCGGGAGTTTTTATAATTACATATTATCATTCTTCCCTGATAAAAAACCGATAGTCAACAAATTCAAGTCATTAAGTGAAATACCCGTATCATCTCCCGAATCCGATGCAATGAGTAAAGATATGAAAAAACGGGGATTCAAATTTTTCGGAACTACTATTTGTTACGCTTATCTACAAGCTACAGGATTCATCAACGATCACCTGACAGGCTGTATTTGTCAAAAAAATAAATAAAGACGACACAAATAAAATTTCAATTCGCATAATATTAAAATTACCGACAAATCATACATGGAACAGCTCATCAACAAAAATTCTCGTATTGAAGTCGTAGATGCTCTACGAGGATTTGCCGTAATGGCAATCATCTTGGTTCATAATCTGGAACATTTCATTTTTCCGGTTTATCCGACCAACTCGCCAAACTGGTTGAATATCTTAGACCAAGGTATATTCAACGGAATTTTTTCTCTTTTTGCGGGAAAAGCTTATGCTATCTTCGCTCTTCTGTTCGGATTTACGTTCTACATACAAACCAACAATCAAAGAAAATGGGGTAAAGATTTCGGCTATCGTTTTCTCTGGCGTTTAATATTGTTGGTCGGTTTCGCAACATTAAATGCAGCCTTTTTCCCGGCAGGAGATGTTTTACTGTTATTCGTAGTGACAGGACCTATATTATTTTTTACACGAAACTGGAGCAATAAAGCTATCATTATAACCGCTGTCATTTTTTTGTTGCAACCCATCGAATGGTATCATTATATCGCCTATATGATAAATCCGACACACCAGTTACCCAACTTTAAAGTAGATGAAATGTATGCAGAAGTGGCCAAATATACAAAAGACGGGAACTTTTGGGAGTTCATCTTAGGAAACGTCACATTAGGACAAAAAGCCAGTTTGTTATGGGCCATAAACGCAGGACGCTTTTTCCAAACAGCAGGATTATTTCTATTAGGTTTCTATATCGGCAAAAAGCAACTTTTCGTTTCTTCTGAGAAAAATCTCCATTTCTGGGTAAAGACACTGATTGTCTCCGCTATTGCATTTGCACCTTTATATACATTGAAAGATCTTATTATGGACAATGCTCCGATCATACGACAAACAGTGGGAACGGCATTTGACATGTGGCAAAAATTAGCCTTTACTCTGGTCTTGATAGCGTCCTTCATACTTCTCTATCAAAACCATAAGTTCCGCAATATGGTAAGCAATTTACGATTTTACGGCAGAATGAGCCTTACTAATTACATAGCCCAATCCATAATAGGAGCAATTATTTATTTCCCATTTGGCTTGTACCTCGCACCATATTGCGGATATACAGTCAGTTTATTAATCGGATTTTTCACGTTCCTACTACAGGTGAAATTATGTAAATGGTGGTTGTCGAAACATAAACAAGGACCATTAGAACTTATTTGGCACAAATGGACTTGGCTTGGCGTAAATAATCGATAACGAATAAACGTCCGATGAAAATAACATCAAGCTATATCTATATTTCCGGCATCGCAAACATTTCGAAGATAGAGATATAAAAAGAATCTCATTCTAAAAAACAATCTTTTTATCCAGTTATCATCATAAAAAGATTGTTTTTATTTTTTAGATAAAAATTTCTTGCTCAACCATTTTCTTACAGGTGCATCATACAATTTCAGACAAAGATATGCGAGCAGAATATTTCCGAAAAAGAGCAATAAAGCCATCGGCCATGCCTGTGCAAATGTTAGATCATTATTCCATATCCATGCATAGAAAAGATACATAAAAGGGTAATGAACAATATATACAGGGTAAGATATATCTCCTAAAAATTTGCATATCCTCAATGTCCATTTGTCTGTCGCTTTACCCGAAGCGCCCCAATAGACCAACAAAGGAAAAAGCAGAATGGCACATACAGAATCATAAATACCATTCATCCAAAGAAGATCTTTATTGCCTACATACGGAACGGAAAGTAATACGGCAATAGCCAAACTACAAATCCAAAAAGCTCCTCTGATTTTAACCGGTTTAAAAATACGCGACATTAACAAACCTGCGGAAAACGAAAACATTAAACGTAAAAAACCTCCGATAAGATTATAATCCATAAGTGTCCAGCCCACTCCCAAATGACCATAACCCGAAAAACTGAATATTGCAAATACAGCTAACCCGATTCCTGCTAATGAAACAAGCAAAGCAAGCGACTTGGTAGATAACCGACGGATAAATAGAGCATACATGATATTTCCTATATACTCAAAAAATAAAGACCAACTCGGGCCATTTAAAGGATACATCTCTCCGTTTCCCCGAACTTCTACCCTTGAACCGGGTATCGCAGGTATAAGAAAAAGATTGAGTAGCATAGCAAGCATTAACGCTGATAAAGAGACTTGCGAGCCATCCCATTTTTCACTGCCTTGTATATAAAATGCACAAGCTCCTAAAATAGCTCCCATGACAACCATCGGATGCAGACGAATCAATCGGCGTTTCACAAAATCCTTCACTGTCATTGTCGTTTTCCAACGATCGTCATAAGCATATCCTATAACGAACCCCGACAGAATAAAAAAGAAATCGACAGCTAAATATCCATGATTAAATTTCTGATCTATGGGACTTGTTGCAAAAGCTTCAAAAACATGATACCACATCACCAAAAGGGCTGCAACTCCCCTTAATCCGTCAAGAAGTTCATAATGAGGTTTTGAATCTGCAAACGCAGAAGAAGATAATGTTTTTTGCATATATACAGAATTTAAGTTTTACTTAAAACTTGTTTAAATTTTCCGATAAAAATTTTATTCATCCGAACTTTTATCTTTTCTCGTCCGGTTTTTCTGTTCCTACACATCACATAGCCCGTAATGCGTTCCTTATCGGAACAAGAAAAAACTCCAAAAACGGTTTTCAAAAAAACGTCAATACAAAATTTAGACAGATTCTTAGCACTGCCGATCAGGATTCAAAATTACGATATTTATATCTCAATCTGATTGTCCTACATCAAATTCGTTCTTTCAAGGTATTATTTTCGGGCTCTAAGTCGACTCAATGTCGGGAGAGTTATACCTAAATAAGAAGCGACATACCCCAGTTGTACCCGCTGGTATATATGAGGAAATTGACGCTTAAATTCTTCATACCTCTCTTTTGCAGACAGCGTAAGACGCTCCTTATGCGAACGATGTAAACGTCGATACTCATTTTGGTGAATAATCCTACCCCAATTAGCCAATTCTATATTGGTTTGGAAAAGATGGAGCAAATCGGATAATGATATTCTATAAGCCACAACATCTTCAAGCGTCTCTACAAACTCTTCACTCACTCGACTATAATAAAGTTCATCCATACTGAACACAATGCTTCCTTCACAAGAAAAAGATGTGGTTACCTCTTCTCCGTTCACCAACCAGAAAGAACGAGTCGCACCCTCTTCAATAAAATAAGCGGACTTGCAGAAGCTATCAGCTTTTATCAGCTGAAATCTTTTAGGGAAACGGCATAATTCTACATGTTTTTTCAATAAATGTATAGTATCGTCAGAAATAGGATACAAAGATCTCATCTGATTTATTACATTTTTCATAAATACTTAATTGCAAGGTAAACAAAGCGATATTATTTAATAGACAAAGATATGAAAAAGTCTGTTAATCACTTCAGAAAAAAGATAACATAAATTTTGTCTGAGAGCTTGTCAAAACTTTGATCGGGTCAGAGTTAAGAGTTTCTTTCGAGGATGTTTTTCTACTTTACGAGGAGGATAGCGGGTTATCTATCTGACGAGCGAAAACAGGGAAAAAGTCCGGAAGAAAATGCAAGAATGACCGGATAATATTTTTTGTCGGGAAATTTAGGCAGGATTGAGAAACAAGTACCCTTTTACGTCATATTTCTACCAATCATCCATCTACAATATATTCCGGATTTCATAAGATTTTTAATTCTTAGATAGCCGTATCGCTGCACCTCATCCATTCCATATCTCAGGCAAAAAATCAAGCCCGTTTTAAATAAAAAAGAGTACCCGAATAAAATTCGGATACTCTTCTTGTTTAATAAGAAAATACTCTTTTTTATTTCGTCAAAGAAGAAATATCGTATTTTGCAAACTCAATGTCTGCAGCAGCAAAAGCTTTCATCTGATTATCCAGGCTGATAGCTTTTTGCAGATTTTCCTTAACCATCTTTTCGTTGTTTGTACGAGCACCTACAACAGCCAACAGGTAAAGAGTCGTAGCATCTTTTCCATTATTGATAGAAGACAGTGTATTTTTAGCTTTGTTATAATCTTTAGTCAAGATCTGTGCAATAGCCGCATTGTTACTCTTCGTATCGCCGAATGCTTTAACAGCTTTCTGATATTCACCTTTCTTCAAGTAAAGAACACCGGTAGCTTCTTTCAATTCATCGATACCTGCAGCGTTACCGAATTCCTGAGCAGCTTTATTATAATCGTTCTTAGTCAAGCTGATCAAACCTAAGTTCATTTGAACTTCCGGAGCTTTAGGATCGATTTTTGCGGCTTTCTTGAACCAATTTTCTGCTTCAGCTACATTTTGTTTCTGATAATAAGCCATACCTACATTGTTATAAGCGCGGTAATCATTCGGGTAAATTTCCGTAGCCTTTTTGTAGATAGCGATTTTATCATCTTTAGAATCGGTCAGTGTTCCGGCATACAATAGTTCATCCAATGTCAAAGATTTAGGATCAGAAACAGCAAGCTTACTGATTTCAGCATCTGATTTACCGATAATATCGATACTTGCAGAGATTCTTGAATAACGCAATTGAGGAAGAATTTCGTCAGCCAATACTTTGAAAGTGCTTGACATATTCTTTATTTCTTTTTCTCGTTGTTCGGGATCTGAATACATAGAAAGAACGCGAAGGATAAGGTCTTTGTCCTGAATATTTGATTTTTCAACCAATTCTTTGAAACCTTCCCAGTCTTGAGCTGTAAATTCAGCAGTCATATCAGTTGTGATATTACCTTTTTTCAACTGTTCGTTCATATATTTCACCGTATTCTTTTCACGGTTTTCGGCCAATTTGGTATTCAATTCAACACCACCATCGGGAGATGCATAAGAAGAAATATTGATTCCTTTAAGTTCTTTATTCGCAGCGCTGGCAGCATTAGCCACTTCGTTGTGGAATTCTTTCATCTGATCAGTAGATAACTGATTTGCACGGATATTAGCCTGTTGAATCAAGAACAAAATGTCTGCTTTACGACTTTCATTGATGATACGTTGGAATTTATCTGCTGCAAGTGCTGGTTTTACAGTAGCGGCATTGCTAATTTCTGCTGTGGCCAATACACCTTCTGCAACTTTTACACGAGGCAAATCATAAGATTTAGAACCTTTTTGAACTTTAAAAGCAAGATACAAATCAGATTTTCTCATTTGCGGGATATAATCAAATGAAGCTTTCATTGTGATATTTCCACCCAACTTATAAGAAATGGTCTGATTATTTCCTTTTACTTTTTCTCCTTGATAAGTATATGAAGCAGCAGCGGTTTCGCCTCCTTCATAAACCAAATAAGGAGTAACGGTAACCGTAACTTTCTTTTTGAAATACTTTTCAGGGAATTTTCCTGTAATCGTTGCGGCAACCTTTCCGCCTACAACTTCAAGTGGAGAGGGAGTTACGGTAAAGTAATCTGCCGATAATCCACCCATTTTTTTACATCCTACAAAGGCCACTAAAACAGCCAATAATAAGGGTAAATAGAGTTTTTTATTCATAACTAATTGTTTAATTGGGTTATACTTCTTCTTAATATTCACAAAAGTAACACTAATTTTTAATTTAACATCCTATTATGCAAAAAAATAGGAACAAACTGTTTCAGACATTATATAAGATGTCAAATTATCGAGACAAATATAGTTAAATTTCTGACAATCGAATACTGAAAATAGTAAAATTTTTAGTATAAAAGTCAGATAATCCGCCCTTAATATTACCTTTTTCTTGTTTTTGTATTTTTTGCGTGAAAAAACTTGTCATTTTAACACAACTTCCCAGAGCCTGTTCAACATTTGTACGGATTATTTTAAGAATTTTTTTTTTGGGGGGGGGAGGGAATATTTTTACAACTCTGAGAATAATTAAAGACGACATTAACTGATAAAAAAAGTTCAGATAGGCTCTTTATCCAGAATTATGTCCGAGACTTCATATTTCTCGGATGATGATTTAAAATTTCACTTTTTATAAATTCCTTATCCAAATGGACATAAATCTCTGTCGTAGTAATACTCTCATGTCCCAACATCTGTTGGATAGCACGCAAATTAGCACCACCTTCGAGAAGGTGAGTAGCAAAAGAATGCCGTAGGGTATGAGGACTGATTTTTTTATGAATGCCGCATATCTCACATTGATTGCGAATAACATAAAAAATCATGACCCTGGATAAACGTCCTCCTCGACGGTTCAAAAAAAGAATATCCTCATCGCCTTTCTTTACATTTAATAACATTCGATCTTTCTTATATTTTTCAATTTCATGCAATGCGATCCTCGAAATAGGAACAAGTCTCTGTTTATCTCCTTTTCCTTCAACAATTATAAACTCTTCCTTTTCATAAATCCGGGACATTTTTAAATTTATCAATTCCGATACTCGCAAACCGCAACCATACAAAACCTCTATAATCGCCTTGTTACGCTGACTTTCAGGCAATGACATATCGAAAGAGTCAACCATGCGATTTACTTCCTCAACACTTAATACTTCCGGAAGATGAAGTCCGATTTTCGGTCCTTCTATCAGTTCAAGAGGATTAATATCGATATAATCTTCCAAACACAAAAATTTATAAAATGATTTTAATCCTGATAATATACGAGCTTGCGATCTGGGATGTATTCCTATATCCTGTAACTCACATATAAATTGTTGAATATCGACTTGTTGAAGAGCATCCCGAGTCAAATTTTCGATACCTATATACAATAATAATTTATACAAATCATTTCGATAACCTTCAATCGTATTTTCCGAAAGCCCTCTCTCAAGCTTTAGGTATCTCAGATATTTCTTTATTAAATCATCCTCGGTAAGTATCATCTTATTTACGAATTAAATATTCGATTTTTTTATTTACTTTTGCAGCATCTTACCGAAGAGTCGAGAACATTAAAATCTTCGGATAAGACAAAGGTATAAAAAAGATTCTTTATGAATATACTTATCATTAACGGTCCCAACCTGAACCTTCTCGGAAAACGGGAAAAAAGCGTTTATGGAGAAAATTCTTTTGAAAGTTATCTGGAATTTCTGAAAAACAAATACTCGGAACACCAATTGATTTATTTTCAATCTAATATAGAAGGTGAATTAATCAATACGTTACACCAATACGGTTTCGGAGATGTCGATGGTATTGTTCTCAATGCCGGAGCTTACACACATACTTCCATCGCAATCTCAGATGCTATACGTGCAATTAATGTTCCTGTAATAGAAGTACACATTTCCAATATACATGCACGAGAAGCTTACCGTCACATCTCTATGATCGCCGCCGCATGCAAAGGCTCAATAGCAGGTTTCGGCATGGATTCGTACAGACTGGCTATCGAAGCATTAATCGACAATAAATAAATACTTTCAGATTGTTATATAAGTTATATAGATCAAATTATGTCAAAACAAACTAAGATTGTTGCTACAGTTTCAGATAAACGTTGCGATGTTGAATTCGTTCGGGATCTTTTTGAAAACGGAATGAACGTCGTTCGTATGAATTCAGCCCATCTGGATGCTGAAGGATTCAATAAAATCATAACAAATGTAAGAGCTGTCTCGAATACGATCGCTATTCTTATGGATACGAAAGGGCCGGAGATGCGGACCACAGCGATTGCCGACGACGGACGCATCAACTTTTCGACCGGAGACTACGTAAAAATGAGTGGAAATCCTGATCAACTGACGACCAAAGAGCATATATGCATCTCTTATCCGAATTTCGTCAAAGATCTTTCGGTCGGCAGTTTAGTTTTGATCGATGATGGAGAAATAGAATTTAAAGTTATAGAAAAACACGACGACTTTTTACTTTGTATTGCAGAAAATGAAGGAGAACTGGGATCAAGAAAAAGCGTTAACGTACCGGGTGTTCGCATCAATCTTCCGGCTCTGACCGAAAAAGACCGTAAAAATATCTTATATGCCATTGAGCACAATATTGATTTTATCGCACATTCTTTTGTACGTAATAAACAAGATGTCCTCGATATACAAGAGATACTCGATGCACATAACAGCAGCATAAAAATCATTGCAAAAATAGAAAATCAGGAAGGCGTTGATAATATCGATGAAATACTCGAAGTCGCTTATGGCGTGATGATCGCTCGCGGAGACTTAGGAATCGAAGTCCCCCAAGAAAAAATACCGGGAATACAACGTATTCTTATCAAGAAATGCGTACAAGCCAAAAAACCCGTTATCGTAGCGACACAAATGTTACACTCGATGATCAAAAATCCTCGTCCTACACGGGCAGAAGTAACAGATATCGCTAACGCCATCTATTACCGTACCGATGCCTTGATGCTTAGCGGAGAAACCGCATACGGTAAATATCCGGTGGAAGCCATCGCTACAATGTCGAAAGTAGCGGAAGAAGCCGAAAAAACGAAACTATCGGATAATGATATTCAGGTATCGACAGAAGAAGATAAGGAGGATATTACCGCATTTCTTGCAAAACAAGCCGTACGCTCGTCGATAAAACTCGGTGTAAAGGCAATCGTTACCGACAGTTATACCGGGCGCACAGCTCGAAATATTGCTGCATACAGAGGAAAATATCCCGTTCTTGCCGTTTGTTACCGAGAATCAACAATGCGTGAATTAGCTCTGTCTTATGGAGTGATTGCCGTATACCAACCTGAAACCAATACCTCCAGAGAATATCTTCACAACGGTCTGAAACTGATGATCGACCGTGGTTGGATAACTCGGGATGACCTGATCGCATATATCGGAGGTGCTTTCGGGGAAGGAGGCGGAAGTACATTCCTTGAGATCGACCCGGTAGGAAAAGTATTGGATTGTTACAGCAGTTACTTACTCCCGAACTTAGAAGATCTGCGATAAGAGCATCGGAAACATGGAAGAGCTGCTGGAAGAATACATTCTAAACCATATTGACGAAGAGGGAGAATTTCTGAAACGCCTGAACAGGGATACGCACGTAAACCTATTACGTCCGCGTATGCTATCGGGACACTTACAGGGGCGTATTCTTAAAATGCTCTGCCGAATGATTCGCCCCGATAAGATTCTCGAATTGGGGACATTCACAGGTTATTCCGCCTTATGTATGGCAGAAGGATTAAATCCCGGCGGTGTACTCCACACAATCGAAATGGACGACGAACTGGAAGATTTCACCCGGCCTTATCTGGAGCAATCGCCTTACAAAGAAAATATCCGCTTTCATATAGGAGACGCAAAAAAGGTCGTACCGACTCTTGATGAAACATTCGATCTGGTATTCATCGACGCTGACAAACGTCACTATTGCGAATATTATGATCTCGTATTCGACAAAGTACGCCCGGGTGGATTCATTTTAGCAGACAATACCTTATGGGACGGTAAAGTAATCGACCCGCAAGCCAGAGACGGACAAACCGTCGGGATTCGGAAATTTAATGATCTGATAGCTTCGGATACCCGTGTGGAAAAAGTAATTATACCACTACGTGACGGGCTAACCTTAATCTGGAAAAAATAAATTTCTCATATCCGGACCACAATTTCGCGAAAAGTTCGTATATTGAACTGTCGTAACATTGCGATCCGGGCTTTTTCAAAATAAAAAATCCCGGATCAAAAATAAAATATTCAAATTATGGAAACTACAAGACAAAGTAAAATAAGCCGTCTGATCCAAAAAGACCTAAGTGACATTTTTCAAAACGAAACCCGAAAAACTCATGGAACTCTCATCTCGGTAAGCGTCGTACGCGTAAGTCCCGATTTAAGTGTCGCTAAAGCATATTTAAGTATTTTCCCCCCAGAGAAATCACAGGAAATTCTCGAATCGATACGAAACAATGCCCGGTCGATACGTTATGAACTCGCTCAACGGGTTCGATTCCAACTACGTAAAACGCCCGAATTAATGTTCTTTTTGGATGACTCTCTCGACTATATCGAAAATATCGACACGTTATTGAATAAATAAACAAAGATGCGATGAGTCTTTCCCTGAAAATAGCGATCCGATATCTTTTTTCAAAGAAATCTCATAGTGCGATCAATATTATATCTATGGTATCTATATGCGGTGTCGCCGTAACTACCATGGCATTGATCTGCACATTGTCGGTCTATAACGGATTTCAGGATCTTATCGCTTCCCTTTATTCCTCACTCGATCCGCAAATAAAAATCACTCCGGCCACAGGAAAGACTCTCTCCCTGCAAGATCCTTCGATAAAGTCTCTTACAGAGTGGCAAGAGATAGATGCAATCGCCCCGGTAATAGAAGAAAACGCACTATTAATATACCGAAACCGCCAAATGCCGGTACTGTTAAAAGGTGTACCGGACAATTATACTCGGGTAAGCAATATAGACAGCATATTATTAGACGGGAATTTTTTTTTAAAAGATTCCATTGCTAATTATGCTACCATAGGAGTCGGAGTGGCAAATCGTCTGGAAGTAGGGGCACATTATGTATATCCTCTTTTTGTTTATACTCCTAAACGCAAAGCAAAAGTAAATTTGGCAAACCCGTCAAATGCATTTAATGAAGACCGGATGTTTGCGACGGCCGTATTCAGCGTAAACCAACCCGAATATGACGACCAAATGGTTATTGTTCCGTTGGACATGGCAACTAAACTTTTCGACTATTCTCATCAAGCCTCCGCATTGGAAATAAAGCTCAAACCCGGAACTAATGAGAAGCGTACTATTTCTTCTTTATCGGAACATCTTGGAGAAGATTATCTTGTCAAAGACCGTATGATGCAGCAAGAGACCTCTTTCAGGATGATGCAAATAGAAAAATGGATGACATTTTTAATACTGGCTTTTATTCTTATGATCGCCACATTCAACGTTATCGGTTCTCTTTCCATGCTGATCATAGACAAGCAGAACGATATCAAGACTTTGCAAAATTTAGGAGCTGACGAAAAACTTATTTCCAGAATATTCTTAACCGAAGGATGGCTTATTTCGGCAATCGGAGCTGGAACAGGACTCATTGCCGGAATATTTTTATGTTGGTTACAACAAGAGTACGGATTACTCCGATTAGGTCAAACATCCGGAGCATTTATCGTAGATGCTTATCCTATACATCTTTTGTGGAGCGATGCATTCGCCGTATTGGCAATTGTCACGTTATTGGGATTTCCTGCAGCTTGGTATCCGGTAAAATATTTGCGTAACAAATGGCTGAGAACAAAATAAAAAATTCTCATAAAATTAAACCGTCTCTAATAACTGATACTTAATATTTTGGATTTGGCAAAAGAAGAAAAGCCGATTTTTTATTTTTTTCTATACATTTGCAACAGAATAATAAAGAAAAATTTTTCGTCATGTGTAAAATAAACTTCAAGAAAGCTCTTCCGTATATCGGTTCTGTTCTGTTTATGATTATTCTTTCCTATATTTATTTTTCTCCGGATATTCTAGAGGGGAAAGTGCTATTTCAAGGAGACACTCAACAGGGAATAGCAATCGGTCAGGAAGGGAAAGCTTTCCGTGAAGCAACCGGAGAAACGACACGTTGGACTAATTCGCTTTTTTCAGGAATGCCTAATTTCCAAATTTCACCCAGCTATGCCAATAATTACTGGATGGGACAAATCGGAAGAATATATCACCTCGGACTACAATCTCCGGCATCACTCGTATTCATTATGATGTTAGGTTTTTTCATCCTATTATCGGCAATGAAAATCCGGTGGTATCTTGCATTGGTGGGAGCAATTGCCTACGCCTTTTCTTCTTATTTCTTTATTATCATAGGCGCTGGACATATCTGGAAATTCATCACCCTGGCATATATACCGCCGACAATCGCCGGTATAATACTGGCCTATCGTGGTAAATACATCGGAGGTGCTGCATTAATCGGATTCTTCGGAATGATGCAGATCACATCAAACCACATTCAAATGAGTTACTATTTCATGTTCTTTATAGCCGCGTTGGTTATTGCCTACTTTTTCGATTTCAAAAAAAGACATGAACTTCCACAATATTTTAAGGCTACCGGAGTAATCATTTGCGCCGGATTACTGGCTATTGGAGCGAATATTCCGAGCCTTTATAATACTTATGAGTATTCTAAAGAAACAATGCGCGGACAAGCGGAACTCACAAACGCTAATGAAAAAATATCGGCTAAAAGCGGATTGGATACCGAATATATAACTCATTGGAGTTACGGAATAGGGGAAACATGGTCATTATTGATTCCGAACGTAAAAGGGGGAGCGACCGGAGCTATCGCAAAAAATACCGAAGCTATGCAAAAAGCAGATCCTTCAGTACGGGAGTATGTAGCTCAAATCGGGAATCATTATTGGGGAGATCAACCCGGAACGGCAGGTCCGGTATATGTCGGAGCATTCGTCATGTTACTCTTCATACTGGGTTGTTTTATCGTTAAAGGTCCTTTGAAATGGGCAATACTGGCAGCAACAATATTAACGGTGCTTTTGTCATGGGGGAAGAACTTCTTACCGCTAACCGAATTTTTTATCGAATACTTCCCGATGTATAACAAATTCAGGACAGTATCAAGTATTCTTGTAGTAGCAGAGTTCTGTATTCCCTTATTAGCGATTTTAGCACTGAAAGAAATAATCGCAAATCCACGTATCCTCATCGAGAAAAAGAGAGAAAGTATCATCTCCTTTGCTCTAACCGGAGGTATATCTCTTTTATTCTTCCTTTTCCCCGGATTGTTCTTTAATTTCCTGAGTGCGGAAGAACAGGTGTTTATGGGCGAACACATGGAATACCGAGAAGTGTTCTACAACCTCGAACTGGTAAGGGAATCTATTTTTACAGATGATGCATTACGCAGTTTCTTGTTCATATTGGCAGGCTCTATCGTTTTGTTCCTATTTGCCAAAGGGAAAATCAACAAAATAACATTGGTCGTATTATGCGGTATTATTATTCTTGCCGACATGTACCCGGTAAACAAACGTTATCTGAACAGTGAGAATTTCGTATCGGCGAGGAAACTGAAAGATCCTTTCCCTATGACAGAAATAGACAAACAGATACTTGCCGATCCTGATCCGAATTATCGAGTATACAATCTTCTGTACGATCCCTTTAATGATGCTATTACCTCTTACAGACATAAATCTATCGGTGGTTACCATGCTGCAAAATTGCGGAGATACGATGATCTGATCAAGTACCAGCTCAGTAAAAACAATCCGCACGTAATAAATATGCTCAATACAAAATATTTTATCCTCCCCGGGGAAAACGGTGCTGCACCTCAAGTAGTACAAAATCCTGAAGCTGCGGGTAATGCATGGTTCGTATCTGAGATTAAATGGGTAGAAAATGCCGAACAGGAAATGAAAGCGTTAGACGATTTTAATGAAAAGAAAACAGTGATCGCCGACCGCCATTTCGCAGACAAAATAAAAACAAATATCTCTGCTCCTGCTGCAGGCGATACGATTTTTCTGACATCTTACAAACCCAATGAATTAAAATATAAATCTCATACATCAAAAAATAATTTCGCAGTATTCTCCGAAATTTATTTTCCTTGGGGATGGCATATTTCCATAGACGGAGAACCGGTCGAAATGGCACGAGTAAATTATGTATTACGGGGATTGGATATTCCATCGGGAGATCATGAAATCATTTTCCGTTTCGATCCTCAATCAATACACATCACAGTAGGAATTGCATTCGTATGCATCGGACTGATTCTTATTTTAGGGATTATTGCTATTTATACCAATTGCAGAACTAAGAAAGTGCAGAAATAATGGTTGATCCGTATTTAGTAAAAGTCATCATACCAATCTATACGACGGAATTATCCGATACCGAATGGATATCTTTAGATCGATGTTTCGATATATTAAAACGTTACAGTATATGTTTCGTTATTCCGGACGGTCTGGACATGACTGTAATAGAGAATCGATATGGCAAAAGACAAACATACTCTTTTGACAAATCATATTTTAATGGACTAAGGGGGTATAATCGATTAATGCTTTCTTCTGAATTTTACAAAACATTTTCAGATACCAAATATATACTTATACATCAGACCGACGTATTCGTATTCAGAGACGAACTCGAGCAATGGTGCAGCCATAATTTCGATTATATAGGTGCTCCATGGATTCCTAAACGTAAATATACACAATGGTATTATCATTTGTTTCTTAAACTGAAAAAAGGCTATAACAAACTTTTCAATGCATCGGACTATACAGAACTTTTTTATAAAGTCGGCAACGGAGGTTTTTCTTTACGTAAAGTATCTGCCTTCTTTGAAATAGCCCAAAATGAACGGCCGATAATAGAAAAATACATATCCCAATGTAACCATAACCGATTTAATGAAGATGTATTCTGGGGAGTAGAAGTAAATAGAAAAGAACATCGGTTCAGGATTCCTTCATGGAGAGAAGCCATCGCTTTTGCATTCGATAAACTACCGGAAGAAGCATTCCAGATACACGGACACCAACTTCCTTTCGGATGTCATGGGTGGAACAAACCGGCAATGCTTCCCTTTTGGAGTCCGATCATCGAAAAATTAATACACTCCCGGAAATAAAAAATATTTAAGGGCCTGTCTAAACTTTCCAACAAAAAACAACCCGACAAGAGATTCAAAAAAATCCGAATACATAATTTTTTACCGGAAAACTCAGATGGTCTTTTAATCAATATATATTTTTTAATAGCTTTTTTGATTTGAAACAATTTTTATTTCGATAAGATACAATATATTTGTAACGTTTATTAAGTGTAAATACTTAAATACTAATACTAAAAATGACAAATTATAAAAAAACATTATTTGCAGGGATTGCATGTGTATTCATGTGTAGTAATCTACATGCGCAAGAAACAAATTTCGACTTATCCTCACAACGTTCGGAAAAACAAGACGTATTGCCCGTTCCGGGTAAGAAAATAGATCACCTAGGTCTGATTATCAATCCAACTCCACAAAAACTGGGCTTCATAGGAAATGGGAAACTGGATATTTCTCAAGGATTTATCTTGAAAGATAAACAGAAAAAATTTACAAGCGACTTAAATTTTGTCACATTCAATAAAAATGGAGCAAAACTGATCGTTGACTTCGGGAAAAAAGCCGCTGAAAAACAAAAAGTAAAGAATGTATCCGGAGCTTATGCCCTGAATATTCATAAAAATGGCATATCCATTACCGGATATGATGAACGGGGAGCATTTTACGGCATCCAAACTTTACGTCAACTATTAGAAAGCCCGATTGCCGAAAACAAGCAATTGCCTTATCTGGAAATCAACGATTATCCCGACCTGCCGAATCGCGGAGTGGTCGAAGGTTTTTACGGAACTCCATGGTCTCACGAAGTAAGAATGTCTCTTATCGACTTTTACGGGAAGTTCAAAATGAATACTTACTTATACGGACCGAAAGACGATCCTTATCACAGTTGTCCCAACTGGCGTCTTCCCTATCCTGAAAAAGAGGCAAAGAATATCAAACAACTGATCGAAGCCAGCAAACGGAATCGTGTAGATTTCGTTTGGGCAATACATCCGGGACAAGATATTAAATGGAACGAAGAAGATTACAAAAATCTCGTTAACAAGTTCAATTGGATGTATGATCTTGGAGTACGTCACTTTGCAATTTTTTTCGATGATATTTCGGGAGAAGGAACTAATCCGTCGAAACAAACCGAATTACTGAATCGATTAACCGATGATTTTGTAAAAGCCAAAGGAGATGTATCACCACTCACTGTCTGCCCGACCGACTATTCCAAACTTTGGGCAGATCCTACGGAAAAAGGGAGTCTTGCTATTTACGGTAAAACTCTTTATCCTGATATAAAGGTTTTCTGGACAGGAGATGTTGTTTGCAGCGACTTAACTAAAGAAACTCTGGATTTTGTAAATTCCCGTATTAAACGACCGGCTTATTATTGGTGGAACTACCCTGTAACGGACTATGTACGCAACATTCTCCTACAAGGCCCGGTATACGGACTGAATACATCGCTCACGGAAAAGGACGTCTGCGGAATTGTCAGCAATCCGATGGAACACGGAGAAGCTTCAAAATTAGCTTTATATGGTGTTGCTGATTATACGTGGAACATAGCTGCCTACAATGCTCTGGACAATTGGGAAAGAGGATTAAACGAGTTAGTGCCGAATGCAAAGGATGCTTACCGTACTTTTGCGATTCATTCTTGTGATACAGAAACAGGTTATCGCCGAGATGAATCATGGGAAACAACGACTTTCAGACTTGCAAACTGGACAGATGAAGCTGCTCGAAATTTAGAAAACGAGTTTGAAAAAATCGAGAACGTACCTGCCGAAATGGAGAAAGGCTGTACTAATCAAAAACTGATGAAAGAGCTTCGTCCTTGGTTAATAGAATTCGGCAAATTAGGAGCAAGAGGAAAACATGCAATAGAACTTACCCGTATCTATCGTTCCGGGCAAAACGATACCCTATTTTGGAATAAATACATACAAAATCTAATGAGCAAGGAAGACCGGAAAAGTTACGAAGCACACAAGTCCGGAACAATGAAACTCCAGCCATTTTATGAAAACACAATGGATGATATGGCTCACGGATTTTTAAAAAAGCTCACCGGAGAGATCCCGATGGATTACAAAGGAATAGGCTCGTTCGGGAATTCCAGTACCACACAAACAAAGCTGATGCTCGACAATGATACCCTGACTTATTATACTTCAGGTATTGCACAAAAAGCAGGAGACTGGATCGGTATCGATCTGAGAACAGTACGAGAAGTTTCCGAAATATCCATCCTACAAGGAAGAAATTCGATTGATGACGTGGATTATTTCGACCATGCCGTCCTCGAATATTCCGAAAATGGGAATAACTGGAAAGCTTTAACCGGAGAATTAGAAAAACAATATGTTATCCACTGGAACGGCAATCCTGTAAAAGCCCGTTATGTACGTTTGAAACGGCTCGATTCCAAACGAACCAACTATGCCTCGATACGTTCATTCGAGGTAAATCCTCTACATGCAGAAAATTTGGGATTCAAATTAGAAACAGAAGATCAGGAACAAGCTCTCTACGCATTCGATCGCAATCTCGGCACATCTTTTAAATGTAACAAATTTATAGCTTTTGAAGTAGAGGAAGGCATAAAAAACTATATTTTGTTAATGAATCGTCTGTCAACTCCGCTCAAATGCAAACAATTAGATGCAAAAGGTAATCTGGTCTCTGAAACAATACTCGATTCGCCATTCTCCAAAATACAGTTAGAAAATAAGAATGTAGAAAAAATAAGTATAGAAGGTACTGCAGAAATATTCGAGATTATAGCAGAAAAAGAATAAAAGCTAATCTAAATTAAAAGCCGTTTCAGCCAATGAATCTAATGCTGAAACGGCCTTTATATTTTCTAACCGGACAGATACAATCCCATCAAAAAAGAGGTTTTCCCGTCTTTCGAATATAACGTTTATTCCTCCAATAATAACGATTTAAAAAATTAGGATAGAACGAATAAATCAAGATGCGAAGACGTTTTCCCGGAGCAAAATAAGGGATATATTTCTCATATTTTTTATAAATAGAATAATTAAGTCCTCCAGCCGCCCGCTGTTTTTTAAGATGTCGTTTCCCGAAAAGACGTGTTTTTCGACCATGAAAAGCTATACAATAGCGTTTTGCTTCCATCGAAAGGTTATCCGGCAAAGAAAGAATCAATTCTGTCCATGCACCTCCGAAAATTTCCATAACCCGACCGGGATTCCAACTATTTCCTTTCGGCAGCATACTGCCGTGTATTAAATCCAAACCGCTCCATACCGCCGTAAATTTATCGAGACGGGCAAGAGAATCGAATACGACCCCTAAATGCAGGAAATGTGTATTTCTATATTTCTCGAAATTTCCCATCCGAATAATCTTTTGAGAAAATATCGTTGAAGAGAGCAAAGTCATATGCCAGCCTAAATCATGCAACAGATCGCTTGCATCGGTATAAACCTTAGGAGGAAAAGAGGAGAGCGCCCGATGCACCTCATCGACAATATAAATATCCGGCATCTGTTCGGAAAGAGTTTTCACTATTGCCGGAAAATTTTGCGCCTGCAACCGGTTTCCGTCCCCTATTACCCAACAATAAGGAGTTTTCGCTAATTTCAACGCCGTTTCGAAATTGATATCATACCCCTTATTCTCGTCTTGCCCGAAATATTCTAAACGGTCATACAAACCCTGATAAGCCTCGACAACCTTACGAGTATTGTCAGGTGAACAATTATCGACAACTACCAAACGAAAATTATACGGTTTGATCTTCGGAATAATATCTTCTAAAGCTTCACAAACATTCACGACCCGATTATAAGTCGGCATACATAACGTAAGCAATTCGGATGGATCTATTACCGGCTTGTTATCCATATATTATACGATATTATTTTGCGACAAAGATAGTAAATCCCTGTCAAATCTTATTTGAATATACACAATAGTTAGAAAAGAAGAATTTTCAACAAGAATTCGTTTATAAAGAATGCCTCTTCGACCAATTCATCCGATAGTTCTCAACCTGAATATCTTGCTTACTAATCGTTGCAGATTCAGCACCTTCAAAACATTTCGAATAAACCTTGCTCATCGAATCCGCCAAAATATTTTCCTGAAAACGCTGCAAATAGATATTTCCAGAAGCAATCATCTTTTCACGCAAAGCACGATCTTCCAATACCCGGTTCATTGCTTCAGCCATTCCGGAAACATCATCCGGATCAACATATAAAGAATCTTTTCCTCCGGCTTCCTCCAAGCAAGATCCGGTAGCCGCAATAACCGGAAGCTGAGAATGCATAGCTTCTATAATAGGTATTCCGAACCCTTCGAAACGAGAAGGGTATACAAATAAAGTAGCCAACTGATAAACGGCCGGGAGATCTTTATGCGGAAGATCATGAATCAAATGAACTCGATCTGAAAGATTATTCTCCTCCACATAATCCATTATTTCGCTTACATAAGGAGTTTTACGTCCGATAGCAACCAAATGCACATCGGAAGGAATATCTTTTAAAGCTCGAACTGCCAGCATAAGATTTTTACGTTCCTCTATACTCCCGACATTCAAGATAAATTTTTCCGGCAAATTATATTTTGCTCTTATCTCCGCCTTACGGGATTCACTTACCCGAACCGAATACTGCGGATCGCAGCCTTGATATACGACATCGATCTTCTCTTCAGGAATATGATAAAAATGCATAATATCCCGTTTCGTACATTCACTGATCGCAACAATACGGTCTGCAACCTGACAAGCATACCGGAACTTAAAATTATATATCTTGCGATCTATGGGTTTATAATATTCGGGGTAACGCAGAAATATAAGATCATGTATAGTCACCACGCTTTTGATTCCTGTCTTATGTATTCCTATCGGCAATTCATTACTCAATCCATGATATAACTGCACACCGTTCCGTACAAGGTCCTTCTTAATAAACCAAGTACGCCACAAAGAGGAAAAACGCTTCATCGTAGTAGACTGCGGGAATAACGAACGAACGTTATTATGATGCAATAATTTATCGAACGAGCTGTTCTCTTTTTCTTTCGGGACAAATAACCGGTAATTATTGCTCTGATGATAAGTTGCCAATATATCTACCATATACCTGCTGTAATTTCCCAAGCCGGTATGATTTGCCATCGCCCGCTTTGCATCTAACCCAATAATCATACTATTCCGATTTATACGTTTTCTCTTCGTTTTACTTTTTCTGAATTTTATTTTCATAAAATGAAATAAAACAGACATCTATACAGAAAGACGTATCTTCTCCATAATATGCTGCATGGATTAAAGAAACTTTTATTTTCTCCCAAAATCGGCAGGGATCTCTCCCCACTCTTTGGTCTCCCACTTCACCAACCGATTTGAATATGTATTCTCAACCAGCCATTTTTCTGCACGAGCTATCAGTTCAAATATTTTTACATTTTTTTCTGTCCGGACAAGCTTCGTCTTGCACTTTTTATCCCGTACCCAAGCCATAGCATTCCGACTATCCGAACAAATCGTCATCGTACTATTCCATCGCTTTAATAAAGCCAAGCCATGCACTAAAGCCAAGAACTCTCCCACATTATTAGTTCCATCTTCAAAAGGCCCTTGTCGAAAAATCTCTTTTCCGGTACGAACACTAACCCCACGATATTCCATTATACCGGGGTTACCTAAACAAGAAGCATCTACAGCTAATGAATCTCTCAGGTACTCGGGAATAGCATCCATATTTACCGTACGTTTTTTTTTCATCGCATCAGCCAATTGTCCCAATACTCCCAAATGCTCTTCGTATCCTGCCCGAAATGCCTTTATTGCAGCATCCTTAGTCGGAAAACTTTTATATTTAGCTCCTTTATAATTTTTCACCTGCAATTGACACTCCTCCCAAGAATCATAGATTCCCGGAGCCAGACCTTCCCACACGACATAATATTTAAACTTATTTCCCATCTATGGAACTATTGTTAAAAAATCATTTTGCACAAAATTAGACATATTTATTGAGTATTGTGGTAAAATGGTCTATTTTTGCAAAACTGTTATCATAACAATCAATCTATACCTCCAGTTATGAAAAGAATATTTCTTACCGGATACATGGGTTCTGGGAAAAGCACTCTCGGACTGCGTCTTGCTCAAAAGGCCGGACTTTCGTTTATCGACCTCGACCACTATATCGAAACCCGATTCCGAAAAACTATAAATGAAATATTTACAGAAAAAGGAGAACAAGAATTCAGAATCATCGAACGGAATATGTTACGAGAAGTAGGAGAGTTTGAAGATATAATAATCGCAACTGGCGGTGGAGCTCCCTGCTTTTTTGATAATATCGATTATATGAATAAACAGGGATGTTGCATTTATTTACAAACAACCCCTGAAATTCTTTTTCAAAGATTGAAACACGCTCGTAGTAATCGCCCGCTATTACGAGACAAAAGCGACTCCGAACTAATGGAATTCATAAAAAAGAATCTTTCAATCCGCGAAGAAAAATATAAGCGATCATCTATTATCTTCGATACCGGTGAATTGGATAGTTACGATGCCATAGAAAAAGCCGTAGAACGACTTTATGTTATTTGTAACAATATAAAAACTGAATAAAAACGCATTAACATTCTTTTTATTTTTCACTTTTCCCACGAAAAAACTCACAGAAATAGCTTATTTTTAAAATTTCATAAGGATAACTTCTCAAAAGTTGGTTTAGTTACCAAAAATTTTGTTTCTTTGCGTTGCAGTAATAAATTAGCTTCATAAAAAGCACATTTGCTATACAATAAATACTATTTCGGCAAAATATATAATAATTTGAAACTTGAAGACGTTCTTGTTTTTCATTATAAACAATTCGATCGAAACAATAAACTAAATATAGGGAGATTATGTCAGAACAAACGAACGTGAAAGAACTGGAAAAAGTGGTTATCCGTTTCTCCGGAGATTCCGGAGACGGAATGCAATTGGCAGGAAACCTCTTTTCGAACATTTCGGCAGCTATCGGAAACGAAATTTCCACTTTCCCCGACTATCCGGCAGAAATACGTGCCCCACAGGGAACATTGGGAGGAGTATCCGGATTTCAAGTACATATCGGAAAAGGAGTATATACTCCGGGAGACAAGGCCGATGTTTTGGTAGCCATGAATCCGGCAGCATTAAAAACCAATACAAAATACGTAAAGCCGAATGCAGTGGTTATTATCGATACTGATTCATTTCAAAAGAACGATCTCGAAAAGGCAGCATTCCTAACCGAAGATCCTTTCAAAGAACTGAACATGAATTCGGCACAAATAGTTCCCGTAGCCATTACATCCCTTGTCAAAGATTCTTTAGCAGACTCGGGATTAGATAATAAAACAATCCTTCGTTGTAAGAATATGTTCGCATTGGGATTGATCTGCTGGCTATTCGACCGGCCTATAGATCAGGCGGCACACTTACTGAAAAACAAATTTGCGAAAAAGCCATCTGTTCTCGAGGCCAATATCAAAGTCATGACCGACGGATATAATTACGGGAACAATATACATGCTTCGGTTTCGACCTACCGCATTGAAACAAAACCGGCAAAAAAAGGTTTTTATACCGATGTAAACGGAAACAGGGCAACTGCATTGGGGTTGATCGCCGCATCTGAAAAATCAGGATTGCCGTTGTTTTTAGGAAGTTATCCTATCACTCCGGCAAGCGATATTCTTCATGAATTGGCCAAGAGAAAAGACCTTGGTGTAAAAGTCGTCCAAGCAGAAGATGAAATAGCCGGAATATGCACGGCAATCGGAGCTAGTTTTGCCGGAAATCTTGCAGCCACATCAACTTCCGGGCCTGGACTTGCACTAAAAAGCGAAGCAATAGGACTGGCTGTTATGGCAGAACTTCCGTTGGTAATTATCGATGTACAACGCGGAGGACCATCTACAGGACTCCCGACCAAATCGGAACAAACAGATTTGTTACAAGCTTTATACGGAAGAAACGGAGAATCTCCGGCTGTCGTTCTCGCAGCCTCGACTCCGACCAACTGCTTCGATATGGCCTTCGCCGCATCAAAAATAGCGTTGGAACACATGACCCCTGTCATTCTTCTGACAGATGCTTTTATCGCAAACGGTTCTTCGGCGTGGCGTATTCCTGAAATGGAAGAATATCCCGAAATACGCCCTCAATATGTCCATGATGATTTATTGAAAGAAAATTGGAAACCATATAAACGTAATACCGAAACAAATGTCCGTTATTGGGCTATTCCCGGAACAGAAGGTTTTATGCACCGATTAGGAGGATTGGAAAAAGACTGTGTTACCAGCGCAATATCGACCGACCCGACCAATCATCAAAAAATGACTGATATGCGACAAGCAAAAATCGATTACATAGCAAACGAGATACCCGAACTCGAAATATTAGGTAATCCGGATGCAGACTTGCTTGTTGTCGGATGGGGCGGTACGTACGGACATCTTTATTCTGCAGTGGAATCAATGAATGCTACCGGCAAAAGAGTAGCAATGGTTCATTTCAATTATATCAATCCGATGCCTAAAAACACGGAGGAGATACTAAGACGATATAAAAAAATCGTAGTTTGCGAACTAAACAACGGACAATTCGCCACTCAATTATGTGCCAAGATTCCGGGACTTACTAATGTATCACGATTCAACAAAGTTCAAGGTCAACCGTTCATGGTAAGTGAACTGACCGATCATTTTTCAAAACTGATGGAGGAATAACTCATGAGCAACAATACAGAATATACCGCCAAAGATTTCAAAAGCGATCAATACGTACGCTGGTGTCCGGGTTGCGGAGATCATGCCGTAGTAAATACATTACAAAAAGCAATGGCTGAGTTAGGCATCCCACCCCACAAAACAGCTGTTATATCGGGTATAGGTTGTTCATCCCGGTTACCGTATTATATGAATACTTACGGATTTCATACGATTCACGGACGGGCAGCAGCTATCGCAACGGGTGTCAAAACCGCCAATCCCGATCTCACGGTATGGCAAATCACCGGAGACGGAGATTGTCTGGCTATCGGTGGCAACCACTTTATTCATGCCTTACGAAGAAATGTAGACCTCAATATTATCTTACTGAATAACAAAATATACGGACTTACCAAAGGTCAATATTCCCCGACCAGCGATCGAGGAGCTGTTACCAAATCGTCTCCTTACGGCACTGTCGAAGACCCATTCGTTCCGGCAGAACTGACATTCGGAGCTCGGGGACATTTCTTTGCCCGGGCAATTGATGTCGATCTGGCCGTATCCAAGGAAGTAATGGTAGAGGCCGGAAAACATAAAGGAGCATCGGTCGTCGAGATTCTGCAGAACTGCGTCATATTCAATGATCATATACATAGCTATGTTGCAGACAAAGAATTCCGGGCAGAACGGACGATACATCTGAAGCATGGAGAAAAAATGCTTTTCGGTAAAGACCTTAATAAGGGATTGATACTCGACGGTTTCACTCTAAAAGCAGTCACAATAGGAGAAAACGGAATAACATTAGATAATATACTCACTCATGATGCAAAGACCCACGATAATTTCTTACATCAACGCCTTGCCATGATGGACGGTCATGAACTACCTTTGGCTGTAGGTGTTATTCGATCGGTTGATGCTCCAGTATATGATCAGGAAGTAAAAAAACAAATCGATTCCATAAGAGAAAAAAATCCGAAGAAGACACTTCGGGATCTTCTATTAAGTGAAGAGACATGGGAAGTTAAGTAAAAACTCGTTTAAGTTTTTACAGAGTCGATTCGAGAGGTTATTTTGAGTTTTACAAAGATGACCTAATTCAGAGTTTCTTTATCGAAAAGATAAACTTTTAATCTGTAACCTAACTCAATTCAGCAGTAACCCAAAGAACCATATCAAACTCTATTTTGAGTAAAGATATGGTTCTTTAAATTTATCCTTTTCATAGCGCTCATCTTAGAGCCTGTTTAAATTTTGCTTAGGTCAGATTTGAAAACAAACGCTTAAATTCGTAACGCCCGCATCGCATTAAACACCGCCAAAACGGTTACACCGACGTCCGCAAAAACAGCCATCCACATAGTACCGAGACCGATAGAAGCAAGAACGAGTATTGCGACCTTTATACCAATGGCAAACCATACATTCTCATGTGCAATGCGTATGGTGCGACGTGCAATACGTATTGCTGTGGCTATTTTTGCCGGTTGATCATCCATGAGCACCACATCGGCTGCTTCTATTGCGGCATCACTCCCAAGTCCACCCATTGCGATACCAATATCCGCACGTTTCAAAACAGGAGCATCATTAATTCCATCACCTACAAAAGCAAGAGTTTTGTTTTCCGTTTTTGTAGCAA
Organism: uncultured Coprobacter sp.; assembly: GCF_947855755.1. Taxonomy (NCBI): domain Bacteria; kingdom Pseudomonadati; phylum Bacteroidota; class Bacteroidia; order Bacteroidales; family Barnesiellaceae; genus Coprobacter; species uncultured Coprobacter sp. The sequence goes on along the minus strand of NZ_CANUAR010000006.1, from coordinate 133,894 downwards.
GCAACTGTTCAACATGTCTCACTTTATCGGCAGGCATCAATTCGGCATAGCAAGTATCAAGTCCGAGTTTTTTTGCAACATCAAACGCAACCTCTTTACGATCACCGGTAAGCATTACCGTATGATCCACACCAAGTCGTTTCAATGATTCAACAGCCTGCACACTATCATCTTTCAAGCGGTCATTTATGACTATGTGTCCGACATATTTACCATCTACAGCCACATGGATTATTGTCCCAATGCTATGACAATCATGCCATTTTATACCAATCGTATCCATCATTTTAGAATTACCTACACAAACAATACGACCCGATACGTTTGCACGAATTCCATGTCCTGCAATTTCCTCAATATCCGTTATCTTACAACCGTCTGTCGCCTCGTTCGGAAAAGCGGCACGCAAAGCTTCTCCTATCGGATGTGTAGAGAAATGTTCCACATGCGCTGCAAGATGTAAAAGTTCTGTTTCATTGAAATCATCAGGATGTACAGCTGTTACGACAAATTCTCCCCGAGTTAAAGTCCCTGTCTTATCGAATACCACCGTACCCACTCTTGCCAGCGTATCCATATAATTGCTCCCTTTGATAAGAATACCCTTGCGTGATGCGCCGCCAAGCCCCCCGAAGAATGTGAGCGGTACGCTGATCACCAAAGCACATGGACATGATACTACGAGAAAAATCAGTGCACGGTGAAACCACATCGGAAATGACTCGGTAAATTCTACCGATGAAAATAACGGTGGAACGACAGCAAGCAGTAATGCAGCAATAACCACAATCGGAGTATATACGTGTGCAAATTTTGCAATAAACGATTCGCTCTCAGATTTATGCTCATCGGCACTTTCCACCAGTTCAATAATTTTTGAAACCGTACTCTCACCGAAATTTCTGGTCGTTTTCACGCGAATAACCCCCGTAAGGTTAACACAGCCCGAAATTACTTCATCGCCCACACTCAAATCTCTGGGCATGCTTTCTCCCGTCAGTGCAATAGTATTAAGAGATGATGTGCCATCAATGATTTTCCCGTCAAGAGGAACTTTTTCGCCCGGCTTGATGACAATGATGTCTCCCACATTTACATTTTCGGGTGAAACGGTTACCAATTTTCCACCGATCTCCACATTAGCGATGTCTGGACGTATATCCATAAGATGTGAAATGCTATCTCGACTCTTTCCTTCAGCATAACTTTCAAAGAGTTCTCCTATTTGGAAGAATAACATTACAAATACCGCTTCAGGAAATTCTGTCTCAGCACCCGGAAGAAAGCCGATACAAAGTGCACCAATTGTAGCAATAGACATAAGGAAATGTTCGTTGAAGATATCACCTCCCAAAATACCTTCAGCTGCTTCTACCAATGTATGATGACCGATAAGCAAATAAGGAACAAGATAAACGAGTAGTAATTGCCATGTTGACAGATTACAGTTCTTCTCAATAAGCACCGCTCCAATAAACAAAAGTATAGTGACGATAATAAGGATTATTTGCCCTTTCAACCCTCCGTGTGCATGACCGTGATGGTGTTCGTGATGATTATGTGCCATAATTTAAACATATTTATTTTGATCTTTGGCGCAAAGTTAGAGAGAAAATTATGCAACCTGATTGCAAAGAAGCTTGTACCCGCTGCTTGGTAAAAACGATTTGTACATTATTCTATATTATTTGTCTTAGAGCCTGTCGTAAATTTTGCTCGGGTCAGTTTTGAGAGTTTCTTTCGAGGATATTTTTCTGTTTTTAGGAGGAGGATAGCGGGCTATCTGACGAGTGAAAACGGGAAAAAAGACCGGAAGAAAACGCAAAGATGACCTGATAATATTTTTTTATTGGAAAATTTAGACAGGCTCTTAGAGCCTATCCAAATTTTCCGATGCATAAAATCCATCGGGTCATTTTCTCTCTTTTCTCCGGTCTGCTTTTTCCATTTTCTCAAATGCATTATAAAAGCAGGAATAATATTCACCAAGAAAATAATGATTGATAATTATTAGAAAAGTATTAAAAAAACTATCGAATATGAGATATTTAGCGACACAGCCTTGAACTACTACGTTGCGGAACTTATAAAGTGGCAAGAGAACATAAGGCTGTAATTACAATCGAGAACAAGCAGTCCATATCGGAACAGCGCATATCTTCCATTGAAAAGAAACAGATGTCGGCAAAGTGCAAAAGAAATACCGGTCGAGAAAACATCTCATATTTCGGAATGCCGTCTCTTACATTCCGGACACTCCCCCTTGATCATATAATTGACAAAATGCGGTGTAAAATCTTCAGGAAGTTCCATTATCGGAACATGTATTGTCTTAAAACAATACGTCCGGTGACACACTTCGCAATAAAAATGAATATGCATATCGGAAAGAGAACATTTACCTTCACTCATACATGCCTCATACTTTAAAGATCCGCTGCCATCTTCCATTGCATGAACGACATTGTGTTCGAGAAACAATGTCAACACACGAAAGATACTCGACTTGTCCATCGTAACAATGAAATCCTCCAAATCCGCTAAACTGACAGGTGTCGAATTACTTAATAAAGCCCTTAATACCAATATACGGTTAGCTGTCGGTTTTATTCCTTTTCGTTCTAATCTTTCTAAAATTTCCTTTTCACTTATATCCACCATAATTCTCAATACTGTTTTTTTAATTATTATTCCGCAGACACGATAATCCCCCCGCCCAATAACCTGTCTCCGCAATAAAAAGCAGCCGCCTGACCGGGAGCAACAGAATGTACCGGCTCTTCAAAACAAACTTCCGCCCGATTATCCGAAATAAAAAAGACCCGACAGGGAGTATTCTGTTTCCGATAACGGATTCTGCAGGTTATCGCATAACGTCCGTCAAAATCGAAAGGATTAATTACATTTACAGTTTTCAGTATCATCCGGGTTTTATACATTCCCGAAAGGGGGGCAATAACAACCCTATTATTCGAAACTGATATTTCTTTAACAAAAACCGGATATTGCAAATTCAGCCCCAGCCCTCTGCGTTGTCCTACGGTATAAAAAGGATATCCTTCATGCTTACCGATAATCTTGCCGGATTCATCTTCGTAAAATCCCTCTGAAAAAACAGATTCGCCTAACCGCTTTTTCAGAAAAGAACGATAATCTCCCGGACAGAAACAAACCCCTAAACTATCTTTTCGGGCAGCAATCTGACAGAATCCCCGTTGTCGGGCAATTTCCCGAACCTCAGTCTTTGTTAACATCCCTAAAGGTAAAATCATTCTTTTGATCAAAATCTCAGGAAGTCCCCAAAGAAAAAAGGACTGGTCTTTGTCCGGATCGACTCCGGATTGCAGATAAGAATGACCTCCCGTCTCCATCAACCGGACATAATGCCCGGTAGCGATATGCCGGATTCCCCGTTCATCTGCGATTCTGGCCATTAACGGCCATTTAAAGGTATTATTGCAAATAATACAAGGCACAGGTGTGCGACCGGACATATATTCATTTATAAAATAAGTAACAATATTTTTCTCAAACTCCTTTCGTACATCATAGATATAATGAGGTATTCCCAACCGATCAGCTAACTCAGCCGATTCACTCAGGTATGCGGTATTTCCTTCGATTTCATAAAACCGAAATGTTATGCCGGTAACATCGTATCCCTGCTCCTGCAATAATATTGCAGCGACAGAGCTGTCAGTACCGCCACTCATCCCCAGTAAAACCTTTTTTCTGTTCATTTCAGATTTTTTACCTCTCGCAAATATAAGACTATTCTTATGAATGTGCGTATCTTTGCTTTCAAAATGGGAATAAACCGTATGAAAAAAGAATTGGATATCATCACTTTCGATGCAGACGACACGTTATGGGAAAATGAACTTTTTTTCAGGGAAAACGAGCATCGTTTTTGCGAATTGATTAAAGAATATGCCGATCAAAATCAAGTTCTCGAATCATTATTGAAAAACGAAATAAAAACACTTCCTATATATGGTTATGGGATCAAGGGATTTGTTCTCAGTATGATAGAAACGGCATTGGAACTCAGTAACAATAAAATTTCAGGAAATACAATCAAAGAAATACTGGAATTAGGAAAAAGACAACTTTCTTATCCTGTCAAATTAATCGACGGCGTAGAAGATACGCTATCTGCTCTCCAGAAAGATTATACTTTAGTCATGGCAACGAAAGGTGATCTTACCGACCAAGAACGAAAGATCGAAGAATCGGGATTAAAAAAATACTTCTCTCATATCGAAATCATGAGCGAGAAAAATGAGTCGGGTTACCGGTCTCTGATAGATCGGCTACAAGTATCTCCTGATAAATTTCTCATGGTCGGAAATTCCTTGAAATCGGATATTATTCCGGTCCTGTCGATCGGAGGATATGCAGCACACATTCCTTTTTATACGACATGGGAACATGAAAAGGTTGATAAGCCGGAGACGTGTGACCGGATGTTTTCATTAAAATCGATTCGGGAATTATTGTCTATTATTTAGTTCTTGTTCAGATTTCCCGATAAAGAGATGCGCAAGACAGACCCGAGTAAAATTCAGACAAGCTCTTAATCAAACAAAAACAAGAGTAGAGACGCTTTGCTCGTCCAATATCTCATTGGCTACCTCGAGCAGATCTGACGCGGTAACGGCTTCTATCCTACGAAACGATTCCTCGAGAGTATCATATTTATTGTAATGTAAAAATGTTTTTCCTAAACCTAAAGCCATACTTTCTCGATTTTCAGTTCCGACCCCCATCTGTCCGATAAACTGTTTTTTGACCGCCGCCAGCTGAGATATAGACAATGCCGTATCACGCAAACGCTTAAATTCCTTATGCATCAATGAAAGGCATCTATCTACTTTCTTCGGATCTGTTCCGAAATATATAGCGAAGACTCCGGTATCTGTATATGAAGTTACAGAAGACTCAACGGTATAAACACACCCGGTCTTCTCACGTAAAGCAATATTCAGACGGCTGTTCATACCCGGTCCTCCAAGCATATTATTCAATAAAAATAATGGAACTCGTCGCTCGTCGAACATACTATATGCCCGATTCCCGACTAAAGCGTGTGCTTGAAAAGTATCCAAAATACGACGCTCCACAAACGGGAAATATTCTCCGGGAGCAACTCTATGATTTATTCCTTCTCCACTCGGTTCTCTCCCGATATATTTCTCAAGCAAAGATATCACGCGTTTAAAAGGGGTATGCCCCATAAAAAAGAATACCATATTCGAAGGGATGTACTGCCGTTTCAAAAAACGACGTCCGTCCTGAGAAGTAAAACGAAGCAACTCCTCCGGTTCTCCTAATATATTGTGCCCCAAGGCATGCCCTGAAAAAAGTAAATTCTCAAATTCATCATAAATCAATTCGGCCGGATTATCTTTATAAGAATTGATCTCATCGAGAATCACTTCGACCTCTCGTTCTATCTCCTGTACCGGAAATTGAGAATGAAGTACCAAATCGCACAATAATTCTACAGCTCGAGATAAATGTTCTTCTAAAAAAACCGCATATACGGTTGTCTCTTCCTTTGCCGTATAAGCATTCAACTCACCTCCGACATTTTCCATTCGGTTCAGAATATGCCACGATTTACGATGTTCAGTTCCTTTAAATATAAGATGTTCGACAAAATGAGCCATACCGAATTCTCCCGAGAATTCGTCTCTTGTTCCCGCATTGACCGTAAACCCGCAATAAGAGACAGAAGAAGCGGTTGGCTGATATATAATACGCAGACCGTTCGATAAAGTATAAAATTGATGGTGTGCCATACTTTCTATTTCTTTTAAGCGCACAAAATTAGACATAAAAAAATGTTCCAAGCCATTTTTTCCAAAACATTTCTTTTACTATCAACAATATACTATCGATAAAAAATATTTTGAGAAAGATAATATTTAGTAAAAAAGCTCTATCTTCGTTTTTACAAACCCAATGAAAGAAACTATGATTCAAAATATCGGTCTTTTTTGCGCTTCGGGTAATGAAGTTGACAATTGTTATTTTGAAGAGTCGGCAATAATAGGCCGATGGATAGGAAAAAATAAAAAAAGGTTGATATACGGTGGGGCTAATGTAGGACTCATGGAAGCAACGGCCGAACATGTAAAAAAACACGGCGGATACATTACCGGAATTATCACACACCGTATTTGCGATTATGGAAAAGCCAGCCGACTACCGGATGAATTGATTAGGGTAGAGACTCTCGGAGAGAGAAAACAGATAATGCTCGACAAAGCCGATGTATTCATTGCCTTGCCCGGAGGATTCGGAACATTAGATGAAATTTTTACCGTAATCGCAGCCGGACATTTAGGCTATCACGATAAAAAAGTCATATTCTGTAATACAAACGGATTTTATAATCTTCTGATCGACCAAATAGAGCTATTTTACAGGGAACGATTCGCATCCCCCCATTACAAAAATTATTATCAAATAGCAACGAATGCAGAAGAGTGTACCCGAATACTCGAAAATCTTTGAATTATTAAATCAATTAAATACATAACCGGAATGACAACTGCTGAGGACATTCAATCTATTTTACGACGTGAAGCGAACGCTATATTAAATATTCCCATATCCGATGCTTTTGAAAAAGCTATTTCATTAATCGTAGAACAAGTACACCGCAAAAAAGGGAAATTAGTTACCAGCGGAATGGGGAAAGCCGGACAGATCGCCATGAATATCGCAACGACTTTCTGCTCCACAGGAATACCTTCTGTATTTTTACATCCCAGTGAAGCTCAACACGGAGATTTAGGTGTTCTACAAGAAAACGATCTAATGCTGGTAATTTCTAATTCGGGAAAAACCCGAGAGATTTTAGAATTACTTGTTTTAGCATCCCGACTACAACCCGATCTGCGATTTATTGTCATTACCGGAAATCCCGACAGTCAATTGGCTCAATCCGCCGATGTCTGCCTATTTACCGGAGCACCGGCAGAAGTTTGTCCGTTAGGCCTTACTCCGACGACTTCGACAACTCTCATGACCGTTATCGGCGACATATTAGTCGTAGGCACTATGAAAGCAACCGGATTCGACAGCAGCCAATATGCGCTAAGACATCACGGAGGATATTTGGGGCAACTTTCGCGAGAACAATCCTGTGACGACAAAAAATAATGATATATGCGAAAGATTATAGGTATAGGAGAAACGATTCTCGATATAATTTTCAAAAACGGGCAACCGACCAAAGCTTTACCGGGAGGCTCTGTATTCAATACGATGATCAGTCTGGGACGCTTAGGAACGCCTGTTCACTTCATAACGGAATTAGGTCAAGATCAAGTCGGGAGCAATATCTTGTCATTCATGCAGGAAAATAACCTGTCGACTGAGAATGTAGATATATTTTGTGAAGGAAAGTCACCTGTATCTTTGGCTTTTTTAGATGACAAGAATGAAGCCCGGTATATGTTTTATACCCAATATCCCGAAAATAGACTAAATGTCGTATGGCCGAGAATAGACCCCGACGACATTTTGATTTTAGGCTCATATTATGCCGTAAATCCCTCTCTAAGATTCCGGATAACAGAGTTTCTGGAATATGCCCGTGAACGGAAAGCTATAATTTATTACGATCCTAATTTCCGGAAAGCTCACGCTCACGAAGCCATGCGCATCACTCCGTCTTTACTCGAGAATTTCGAATATGCTGATATTATACGAGGTTCGGAAGAAGATTTCGAGACGTTATTTAATCTTTCAGATCCTGAGAAAGTATATCTCGATAAAATTAAGTTCTATTGTCCTAATTTTATCTATACACGAGGATCAAAAGGTGTAGAATTATTCACAGCACAAACACATTTACATTTCGATGTACCGCAAATAAAACCGATCAGTACGATAGGTGCCGGAGACAATTTCAATGCCGGACTGCTTTACGGTATATTGAAAGAAAATATTTCCCGCAGCCAATTAGAAAACCTTTCTCCGGATAAGTGGTCTGATATCATATCCTCAGGAATAGACTTCTCCTTAGAAGTATGCAACTCTTATGATAACTATATTTCTACCGAATTTGCAGCAAAATACAGGACAACACATTAATAGTCTGCCAAATCCACAAGATATTCTATTATATATTAAAGAATATAAAGCCTACTTTTTTATAGTGGGCTTTTTTTATATTTGCGAATATTTATCAAGAGTCACAGACTATGCTAAATCATCTCAAATATCTTTTTTTACTTATTATTTTCTCAGCTTGCAGTTCTTCTGAACCAGAAATCGACATTGTATGCGAAATCGACAATACTCCGGATTACATCCTGAAATGGGATATCTCTCCTGTTATAGAAGGGAATGTAAAGATATACAGTTCTGTCGATCCCCAAAACTTCGATACAGAAAATGGTCTGATCGCAGAATGTCCGATATCAGATGAAAATATACGTATCAAAACAAACCCGACTATCGCCCGTAAATATTTTCTATTAAAATTTGATGACAAATATGACCGTATTGTCGGAACTCGTTCTCAACAGTTCAACTTTGTCCAAAATTTCAGAGATCTCGGCGGTTACAAAAATTACGATAAAAAAAGAATAAAATGGGGTATGCTGTACCGGTCGGGAAAAATAGACTCTCTTGACAATGAAAGCATACAACGCATGAAAAATTTAAAAATCAGAACCTTGATCGACTTCAGAGATTCTCAAATTTTCACTTTGCCTCCGGCAAACCTGAAATTAGAAAATATTATACACATGCCCATATCTTTATGCCCATTAGATATATTGGAAGAGAAAATCAACAACCATGAATTCAAACGGGGAGATGCATGCGTATTTATGCAAGACCTGTTTATCGGTCTTTCCCAAAAAGCGACGACGACATATAAATCGATGTTCAACCAGTTGTTAATGCCTGAAAATTATCCGGTAGTGCTCACATGCAGTTATGGAAAAGATTATACGGGATTTGCCGTAGTTCTTATCTTATCCGCACTGAATATACCTGAAGAAACCATCTTAGATGACTATTTATTGACAAACCAATACCTTGATAAGCGTTCAATAAATCTGAATTTGGTCGATTTTCCTTTAGATATACAAGAAGCTGTCACCGCTTTGATGACGGCAGATGAACAATACCTCAATTGTGCATTCAAATATATAAAAAGAAAATACGGCAGTACCCAAAATTATTTGGAGCAGGAGTTGAATATGACTCCGGAAAAACAAAAAAGATTACAAGAAATTCTCCTTCAATAACACCATTGTCAGTCTAATTCTCTATGAATTAAACAAATTCGGTTAAAAATATGCCGAATTTACAATTATGCCAATATTTATATCTACCTTTGCAGACGAATAAATTCTTTAGGTTTCATGTAGGTATACGATTCTCCTTTTAGGCGGACAGCCCCGTCAGGTATTGAGAAAGTTAAAAGGTTGGGATAACACAGCGACTTCTTGCGGCAATCCTAAAGGTTCTAATAAGCACATAAATAAATGAAAACATTTGAAGAATTAGGGATCGACAGCAAAATATTGAAAGCGATTTCTGAAATCGGATTTGAAAATCCAATGCCTGTACAAGAACAGGTTATACCCCTTTTACTTGCCGAAAATACCGATATCGTAGCTTTGGCTCAAACCGGAACCGGTAAAACCGCAGCATTCGGACTTCCTGTAATCCAGAAAATAGATGTCAGCGACAATTATCCTCAAGCTCTTATTTTAAGTCCGACAAGAGAACTTTGCCTGCAAATAGCCAGTGATCTGAATGATTACTCAAAATATATCAACGGGCTGAAAATATTGCCGGTTTACGGGGGATCGAGTATCGAAAGCCAGATAAGAACATTGAAAAAAGGAGTACAAATCATCGTAGCGACTCCGGGTCGTCTCATCGATTTGATGAACAGAAAGATGGTAAAACTCGACCGGATAGGTACGGTGATTATGGATGAGGCCGATGAGATGCTCAATATGGGCTTTACGGAAAGCATAAACGAAATATTGGCCGCTATTCCGGAAGAGCGCAACATGTTGCTGTTCTCAGCTACCATGCCGGCAGAAATCGCTAAAATCGCCAAAAATTACATGAGTAATCCCAAAGAAGTGGTAATCGGGAGCAAAAATGAAGGGGCTAAGAATATAAAACATGTTTATTATCTGGTACATGCAAAAGATAAATATCTGGCATTGAAACGCATCGCCGACTACTACCCCAATATATACGGCATCATCTTTTGCCGTACCCGGCGGGAGACTCAAGAAATAGCCGATCAGTTGATACAAGACGGATATAATGCAGACTCTTTACACGGGGAATTATCTCAAGCACAACGAGATGCCGTTATGCAAAAATTCAGGGTGAAAAATCTTCAGCTGCTGGTTGCAACCGATGTTGCGGCACGCGGTCTTGATGTAGATAACCTGACTCATGTCATCAACTACGGATTACCTGATGATATCGAGACATATACTCACAGAAGCGGTCGTACAGGTCGTGCCGGTAAAACGGGAACTTCCATCGCCATAATTCACGTAAAAGAAAAAGGGCGGATGCGGGATATTGAAAAAATCATCGGTAAAAAATTCGAAAAAGGACATATCCCGACAGGAGATCAAATATGTGAAAAGCAATTGTTTAATCTGGTAGATAAAATTGAAAAGGTTAAAGTAAACGAAGAAGAAATCGCTTCTTATCTACCGTCCATTTTCCGCAAACTGGAGTGGTTAAGCAACGAAGATCTCATCAAAAGAATCGTTTCACTCGAATTTAACAGACTGATCGATTATTATGCAGATGCAAGCGAACTGGATATTCCGGAAGACAGAAATACAAAAGACCGGGGAAATCAACGCGGAGAAAGGACAAGAAGCAAAGCCAGAAAAGCAGAAGAAGGATATTCTCGTCTGTTTATCAATCTTGGAAAAGCCGACGGTTTTTATCCCAATACATTAATCGAAATGGTTAATGACAATGTTAAAGGACACGTATCTATCGGTAAAATCGATGTTCTTCCGAATTTCTCATTTTTCGAAGTAGAAGAAAAATCCGCTCGTAGCATTATCAGAAGTCTGAAAAATATCAGCTTTTTCGGCAAACGGATCTCTGTAGAACCGGCAGATAAAAAAGAAAATTCCGGGAAACGAGAACATTCCGGCAGAAAAGGAGGTTTCGGTAAAAGAGACTCCGGTGGAAGATCATCCCAAAAACGAGGAGGTTTCGGAAACGAATATAAGTCTTCCAAAAGTCGGGAATATGAAAACAGTAAGAAAAAACGGAAATAATAAAAATTCCGTTATCAAGAAAATAAGAACAAACCGTAAGTCTGAAAATGGGCTTACGGTTTTATTTTATATTATCCAACCCCAAAAATCTATATTTTGCCAAACATAATTTTATAATTCGATAAACAAAACATTCCCTAATTGCTACATAATGCAAAATATCCATATATAATTTACTGATTGTGAAACAGGATTTAGTATATTTTGTATTTTTGCCTCAAATAACAACCAAAACAAGATGGATATAACACCTATAATACGCCCGTTTTTTGCCAAACGGCAAAAACAGATCGACTTGTTTGAAAAATACGGAGACGAGATACAAAAAAAACAACTATACAACCTTCTTGAAACAGCACAAAATACAGAAATAGGAGAACTATACCGTTTCAAGAAAATTACAGACTACAAAACATTCTCCGAACAAGTTCCGTTGATTACATACGAAGAGCTGAAACCGTATGTAGAACGGATGCTTAAAGGTGAAAGCAATCTTATATGGCCATCAAAAGTCCGCTGGTTTGCCAAATCTTCCGGAACGACAAATGATAAAAGCAAATTTATTCCCGTAAGCAAAGAAGGATTGTACCAATGTCACTATCGGGGAGGGACGGATTGCGTTGTCAGCTATCTGAACATGAATCCCGACAGTCGGATGTTCTCAGGAAAAGGTTTGATTCTCGGGGGAAGCCACCAGATCAGTTCTCTCCGCAAAGACATCCGATGCGGAGATTTGTCAGCATGCCTGATACAGAACATCAATCCGTTAGTTAATCTCATCCGAGTTCCTGAAAAACGAATCGCTCTAATGTCGGAATGGGAAAAGAAACTTGAAGAAATCGTACGATCTACTCTACATAAAAACGTAACGAACTTGTCCGGTGTTCCGTCTTGGTTTCTGACTCTGATAAAAAAGATATTGCAACAAAGCGGAAAACAATATCTATCCGAAGTATGGCCGAATCTCGAAGTATTCTTTCATGGGGGAATAAGTTTCGAACCCTACCGCTCTTATTATAAAGAGCTGATTCCGTCTGAAAAGATGCACTATGTAGAAACTTACAATGCCTCAGAAGGATTCTTTGCCGTACAAAACAGTTTTGACGAACAGGGAATGCTGTTGTTACTCGATATAGGTGTGTTTTTTGAATTTATTCCTTTATCGGAAGTCGGGAAAAAAGATCCGGTCGTACTGCCGATTTGGGAAATAGAGAAAGGTCAGAATTACGCTTTAGTTATTACTACCAACAGCGGACTATGGCGATACCAAATAGGCGATACGGTAAAAGTAATATCGACCGATCCTGCAAAAATCATTATCTCCGGACGGACAAAACATTTTATCAACGCTTTCGGAGAAGAACTAATGGTAGATAATGCAGAAAAAGGTTTAGCAAAAACTTGTGAACAAACAGGAGCAATTATTTCAAATTACAGTGCCGCACCGGTATTCATGTCGAACAAAAGCCGAGGTCGCCATCAATGGTTGATCGAATTCGAAAAAGAACCGGAGTCATTAGAACAGTTTGCCGACATTCTCGATGCGACACTACAAAGCCTTAATTCGGACTATGAAGCTAAACGATACAAAAGTATCTTCCTTGACCGGCTTGAAATAATAAAAGCCCGTCCCGGACTATTCCATGACTGGTTGAAAGATAAAGGGAAATTGGGCGGACAACACAAAATTCCACGCCTCAGCAATAGCCGTGAGCATATAGAAGATATGCTAAAAATGAACCACTGAGGTTTTACAAATAACGAGGAAAACTTCCATAGGAAAGAAAGTTAATTATAATACGTCATTTTTATACGCTTTTATTCCAACTGCCGGTAAAAAACTTTCATAAGAGCCTGTGTAAATTTTACCCGGATCAGGTTTGATTGTTTCTTTCGAGAATGTTTTTCGGATAATGGAATTCCGATGAATGAAAATGGGAAAAAGACCGGAAGAAAACACAAAAATGATCTGATAATATTTTTTTGTCGGAAAATTCAGACAGACTCCAAAAGTCACTCATTTTAATGTTATAAATAAAAAAGCAGTCATCTGCAAAATTGCAAATAACTGCCTTATATATATAAGATTCACTCGCAGAACTTTATCGCTTGATAATCTTTACAGACTTTTGTTCAGTACCGTTACTTAATACAACGATATAAAACCCTGAAGCAAGATTTTCTATACTAATATCATTTACACCCAATTTTATGTTCTTATTGATCACAGCATGACCATCCAGCCCCACTATAACCATTTTCCACATATTTTCTGTTCCATTATCGATAAATAAATTACCATCCACGACTGTATTTAAGACCCTCAACTTATCAATTGTCGACTCTTCTATACCATCAACGCCACCGTCATATTCCAAGAAAACATCTATGTCTATATATTGTAACATAATATCCGTTTTTGACAGTTGAATCGTTTTCTCTAAAGTTTCATATCCAGAAGCCTCCACCTTATAAGTAAAGCTATTTCCGGAAACAGGAATAAGAGTTTGGACCTCTCCATAACGATCCGACCGATAAGTTTCTCCATTAATCGTCACTTTTGCATTTTTAATATAACCTTCATATCTATCCCGGATACTCATCGATACCGTATAATCGGTCTGTGGAATTTTCATATCTAAAGTTACATCAACGACCTCGCCAGCCTCAACGGTAACAGCCTTCTTTTCTGACGAATGCACATCAAGGCCGTTATCATTACTACCCGATGCGATAAAGCTATATTCTTTACCGCTTTCAAGCCATACCGTGACTTCATCACCATAAAGGTCAACTGTCTGCCCATCGGGATATATACAAAATATGTCATCCACCGAAATTCCTTCAGGAGCAGTAGTATATATCCGTACAGCTCCATAATTCCCGAGATCAATTTCTACATTACGATTATTATCGCCTATCTCGACCTCCTGCTCATGATAAAATACCCCTCTACTGTCATCTTTACTAATAGCAAAAATATAAGAACCATTCGGCAAAGAAAATTGAACCGGTTCTTCTTGATCGGGATAGAAACTGAAATTGAACAGATCCATTCCATTTTCACTTTTCACCTCATACGAAAGACTTTCCGACTTAATAGATTCCGGCATATTTTTTACACTAAAAAAGACCGGTTTGCTTATGTTTTCAGCACAATTTATAGTTACAGTCTTTTTTTCCTCTCCTTTGGAAATGGCAAACGAACCCTTTGACTGCAAATCACTATTGTTACTTATCAACACATAATTATACTCACCCGGAGAAAACATCTCTTTAGAAGACATATCCCCAATGTATAAATCGCGCACCAAAGTAGTATTGTGAAATATCTTTATATGCGGATAATTTTCTTCAGGTTTGTTTATAACATCAAAAAATACTTGTGTATAATTTTGTTCATCAAAAACAATGTTCAACCTATCTGTCGTATTTGCATCAAAAACATCATTCTTAACAGGGAACTTATAACCCGAACAGGTTGGATTGATGCTATAACTGAATTGTCCGTCTGCCGGCAAATACACCTCATGAACCACAGCCTCCTCTCCGGACAAATGCTCATAATATTCATCTTGAGTCGGCACATAAGCCTTTATAATCGATAATGCGACAGATTGCAGACCTATTCCGGATATATTGAATATCAGCTTCTTATAATCATCAAACCCATATTTTACATCAATATCTTTTCCGGATACAGTCAACTCTTCGATAGAATCATCACCCCCAAAATAGTTATTGTAGGAAGCATCTACCCCGAAATAATAAGATCCATCTAACAAATAGGCTCTTCCTATTCCTTCGTCATCGGTATCAAGCTCCAAATCCAGTTCCATATTCGATGGCGAAACAATATTAATAGAAGCTCCTGCCAAAGGGATCTTTTCAACACCTGTAACATGGAATGTCACCAGATGCATCTCGTCCGTATCGATGTCTATAATCTCTTCTACATCTTTATTGTCCACAGTCAAATAATGCTCAGTCGTCATCACGGCAACATCGTCAAACGTAATCTCCGGCTCATAGGTATACTTACCGGATTTACACCATGTCGCATTATCAACCATATTAGTATAAATGCTACTTCCTCCAACGGGTGATGACCCGCTATCGGCTTCCGAAGAATAAATATAATCAACATAAAGAGACATTCTCTCATCTTTTGCTTTTATTTGTACATAATGATATTGAGAAAAATCTACTTCGAAAGTAGCCTCTGTTACTGATTCAAGATTTTCAATAAAGCCTCTCAATTCGCAAACAATACGGTTATCAGGAGTTCCTATTGTAAAATTTACTATATCATCTCCAAAATAACAACGCATTTTGCCTACATAACTTTCCGTAGAATTATCCCATACAAATGGCTCGACAACTTCTTCATGACAGGATATATTCAATGAAGAAGGATCAAAATGCTCTGAATCAGGAGATATAATCCTAACTCGTGTCGGCAACGTTTTATATTCAACTCCTTCCTGAGCATAACTCTGTACTGCCAATAACAGACAAAGAAAAGATAGTAACAATTTTTTCATAAATATACGATTTTAAAAAAGTGACCTATTTATTTGTCATAAATACAACAAAAGCAAAATTATCGAAAATAACAACAATTCGACACTATTTCCATAAATAGTTTCCGAAACATATAATATTATATTAAATATAGAAACATTTATATCACAATATATTAGTATCTCTAAGAGCCTGTTTAAAGGCGTGATCATCCGGCCCAATTTTCTCTATCAAGATTCCGGTAATTGATTGCTTCGGCAATATGCACCGACGACACATTCTCACTACCGGCCAAATCGGCAATGGTACGGGCGACTTTAAGAATACGGTCATACGCCCGTGCCGACAGGCCAAAACGTTTCATGGCGTCTTTTAATCGTTCTTTTCCAAGTTCATCGGGCTGAGCAAAACGATTCAATAATTTCGTATTCATTTGCGCATTACAATACACTCCCGGAATATCTTTAAAACGTTCTGCTTGAATATCACGTGCACGTATTACTCTTTCTCTGATTACGGAACTGGGTTCTCCCGGACGGCTATCGGCCATTTTCTCAAAAGGAACCGGAACAATCTCAATCTGTATGTCTATACGATCAAGTAAAGGTCCGGAAATACGATTTAAATATTTCAAGACACTGCCGGGAGGACAAATACATTTTTTCTCAGGATGATTGTAATATCCGCACGGACAAGGGTTCATCGAGGCCATCAACATCAAGCTGGCCGGATATTCGATCGAATATTTCGCACGGGAAATAGTTATTTTACGATCCTCCAACGGCTGACGCATTACCTCAAGAACCTGCCTTGAAAATTCCGGTAATTCATCCAAAAATAAGACTCCATTATGAGCTAACGAAATTTCGCCGGGCTGAGGGAAAGCTCCTCCTCCGACAAGAGCGACACTCGATATAGTATGATGCGGAGCTCTGAAAGGACGTTGAGACAACAAAGAACTTCCCCGCTCCATCTTTCCCGCCACCGAATGTATTTTAGTCGTCTCCAATGCTTCCTGCAAAGTCAATGGGGGCATAATAGAAGCTATCCGCTTCGCCATCATCGATTTTCCTGCTCCCGGAGGACCTATCATAATCAAATTATGACCGCCGGCGGCAGCGACTTCAAAAGCCCTTTTAACATTTTCTTGTCCTTTTACATCTTCAAAATCGAGATCGAATTCGCACTGCTGCTGATAAAATTCTTTTCGAGTATCGATTACAGTAGGCGACAGAACTCTCTCATCATTAAAAAATTCGATCACTTCACGGATATTTCCTACTCCGTAAACATCGAGATTATTTACGACAGCCGCCTCTTTTACATTCGCTTGCGGAACAATGAGCCCTTTAAAACCGTCTTCTCTCGCCTTGATTGCAATAGGTAAAGCCCCTTTTATCGGAAGAATAGAACCGTCCAGAGACAGTTCTCCCATAATCATATACTGTGACAGCTTATCGGGTTTGATCAATTCGGCAGAAGCCAAAATACCGACAGCCAACGGCAAATCATACGCAGAACCCTCTTTCCGAATATCGGCAGGAGCCATATTTATAACAATCTGCCGACGAGGAAACTTATATCCATTATGTTGAACGGCCGAGACGATACGCTCATGGCTTTCCTTTACAGCCGCATCGGGAAGTCCAACCAAAAAGAATCGAATTCCTTGCGTACAATTCACCTCGATCGTTACGACCAAAGCATCTATTCCCTGCACAGCAGCACCAAAAACCTTTATCAACATAATCCGAAATTTAAACTTTTTCCTTAACAGATTCCAGACTATCTATTCGGGAAACCATTTCATCTATATATTTTTTAAGTTCATCTCCTTCTAACCCGACTTTTTCCAAGCGTCCGGTTTTATCGATAATCACGGTATATGGAATTTTGGAAATACCTAAATTCCGCGTTGAAGAAGCATTCCACTCTTCAGGCTGAATCAACTGAGTCCACTCAAGAGAATCGGTTTTTATTCTATTTTTCCAATTTTCTTTATCTACATCGAGAGAGATATTTACTACTCTGATTTTATCATCTTTATATTTAGAATAAATTTCTCTTATATTTTTCATCTCCTCCCGACTCACCGGGTCATAAGACGCCCACCAAGTCACAATCGTAGGAATGTCTCGAAAGGTATTTGTCGAAACCGATTCTCCTTTTTCATTTTTCAAAACAGAATAAGGGAAGGTTTTTCCTATCGACATCTTCCGTACCTGTTCTATAAAAAGATCTATTTTCGCCAACAACGAAGCCGGTTTTGCTTCAGAAGGCATGATGCGCAACAAAGAATCGCATAATTCCGCCGTATTCTCGTTAAGGAGATATTCATACATGAGAATTATAGAAGCCGGAGAAGCCGGTTTTGCAGAAATCTCGGATTCGGCATTTCGACAAATTTCACCCTCTAATTTCTTCAGATCATCAAAATAAGCGGAATCTTTTTTCCGGGCATAATATTCTTTCCGCTTTTCGGCAATCCTTTGCAATAATGCACCGTTCCGTTGATTAAAATCCGTAACGGCCTGGTATGCTTCGTTCCCTTTTATCCGGATCTCAAAAGGTCTCTGTACATCCCCCTCTAAAGAGATGTGATCTCCGTTTTTTACAAATAACTGCATCAACGGAGTATAATCTTCTGTATACAACTGCAAAGAAGTCAACATCTCACTTTCTCCCGTCAACTCGAATTTGCCCGACTGTATCCTGATCGTGTCCATTTTAAGCTCTTTTTTATATCTCTCGTGTACGGCATATAAATACTGACCCTCCAAATGAGAAAGATTTCCTTTTACAACATACTTATCTCCGGAACTACATGCCGTCAAGAACAGGAAAAAAGAGAGAACAAATATGATTATATTTTTCATATCCTCATTTATATTGATGACTATCTGCAAATTTACTTTTTTTGTCAACAGCAACAAAAAAAGTCTGTTCAAAGATATACTCGAACAGACTTTCCTCTTATTTTTCTAAGAGCCTGTCGTATAAATGTACGACAAACTCTAAACCATCAAAGACCGAATGCCTCTTTAACCGCATCCACATAATCTAACTTCTCCCAAGTAAAAAGCTCTACTTCTCGGACAACCGGCTTCGGGAAATATTTTGAAGAAAAAGTCTTGACTACCGTACGGGGCTTGCGTCCCATGTGACCATAAGCCGCCGTTTCTTCATAAATAGGATTCCGCAATTTCAGGCGCTTTTCTATGGCTTTGGGACGCATATCGAAAATAGCGCTTATCCGAGATGCGATTTCAGCGTCACTCAATGCTACATGAGATTTACCATAAGTATTTACATAAATACTTACCGGCTGAGCAACGCCGATTGCATAAGAGACCTGTACAAGAACCTCATCGGATACACCTGCCGCTACGAGATTCTTGGCGATATGACGGGCTGCATACGCTGCAGAACGATCGACTTTCGAAGGATCTTTCCCTGAAAATGCACCTCCACCGTGTCCTCCTTTACCTCCATAAGTATCTACGATAATTTTCCGACCCGTAAGTCCGGTATCCCCATGAGGCCCGCCAATCACAAATTTTCCCGTAGGATTGACATGTAAAATCAGTTTATCGTCGAAAAGAGCTTTCAAACGTTCGGGAAGTTTGGCTATTACACGGGGAATCAAGATATTTTTCACATCTTCAAAAATCACCGACAACATCTTCTCATCGGCAATTATTTGTGCCTCAGGTGTTCTATCTGTCGGTTCTATGAATTCATCATGTTGCGTAGAGATCACAATCGTATGAATGCGAACAGGAACATTATTCTCATTATATTCTATCGTCACCTGAGATTTAGAATCGGGACGTAAATAGGTCATCTCTTTTCCCTCCCGACGAATCGCAGCCAGCTCGATCAGCAGAAGATGCGAAAGGTCTAATGAAAGCGGCATATAATTATCCGTCTCATTAGAGGCATATCCGAACATCATCCCTTGATCTCCAGCCCCCTGATTCATTTCATCTTCACGTTCTACCCCACGGTTTATATCTGCAGATTGTTCATGTATTGCAGAAAAAACACCGCAAGAGTCTCCGTCAAATTTATATGCGCTTTTTGTATATCCGATACGGTTTATTACCCGGCGGGCAACATCCATCAGATCGACATAAGCATCAGATTTTACTTCTCCGGCAAGTACTACTTGTCCTGTAGTCACCAATGTTTCGCAAGCTACTTTCGAGTTGGAGTCATACGCCAAAAACTCATCAAGCAAAGCATCCGATATCTGATCGGCTACTTTATCGGGGTGTCCTTCAGACACCGATTCCGAGGTGAATAAATAGTTCATCTGTTTTTAATTTTAATTTATGCACAACCGTGCTTCACAAAAATATTTATTAAAAAACGAGGAAGGAAATGAATTAAAGCCGGATTCCGTACAACATGGCAGGTCACGCAGTTTTAGCATTTTTTTGTGTGGTTGCAAGCAGCCAAATCCTTCCACATTTATTTCCCGACAAAGATAATGTATTTTCGGCATATAAAAAAGAGTTCCGGGATTTATTGATCCCGGAACTCTTTTTTATATCGATTACAATCTTGACAATATCCTATTTACCGCCGGGATATGTACACTTTTGCTGTTCTTCATCGGGTAAGAACGGGAACATTCTCTCTAACGGAGACGATACCATTTTACCGTTTTTATCCATTGAAGAAGCGGATTTAGGGAACAACGTTTGTTCCGGGTCCATCGTGATTTCGCAAATCATGACTCCCGGAGAAGCCAATACCTCCGCGATCATATCTTTCAAGACTTTTCCCTCTTCATGTATGCGTACAAAAGGTATTCCGTAAGCTCCGGCAATCTTTGCCATATCGGGGCATATAACTCCGCTCTGCGGGTTACTTCCTGTATATTTTTTATTAAAAAACGACTTCTGCGTAGTTTTTATCGCCAGATAACCTTCATTTTCCAACACAAATATTTTCACCGGAAGATTAAATGTCAGCAGTGTCTGCAATTCCTGAATATTCATCTGAATACTTCCGTCTCCGGTAATCAGTATAGTCCGCCCCGATTTATTGGCTGCGGCAGCACCTATGGCTGCGGGCAAATCATATCCCATAGCGGCACAACCCTGATTGGCAAATACCCGGACACCTTTGTTTACATGCATCGCCTGATAAGTAGAGGTATAAGCCGTACCATTACCCGTAACGACAACATCCCCGTCTTTCAGTTGCTTGAACAACTCATCGGCAAATACATACGAACTGATATAACCCGGAGTAGAAGGATTGTCCTCGAATACCGTAGGCAGTTCTTTACGACGCTCATTCCCCCAATTTATCCAAGCGGTATAATCCGGGAAAGAGATAGTCGATACCTCCGACTCCATCTCTTTGATAAAAGGATTCAAATCGGCATGTATCTTCATATCCGGTGTAAACGTAGGTTTCGACATTTCGCAAGCATCGATATCTACCATGATCTTATATGCCGACGGAGCAAATTGTTCATAGGCATATCCGATCTGACGAATACCCAAACGAGTTCCGAGAATAATCAACAAATCGGAATTTTGTACCATTACATTCCCGATCCGGTCACCGCATATTCCCGGTTTTCCGAAAAACAAAGGATGATCATGCCAGATAATATCATGTCCGCTAATCGCCGTGACTACCGGAATATTCGTTTTTTCTGCTATCCGGATAAAATCATCTACGACTCCGGCCAGTCTCAAACCGTTACCGACATAGAAGACCGGACGTTTTGCAGCTTTCAATTTCTCAATAACAGATTTTACCGACTTCTCTATCGAGCTGTACGATTCCTGTTCCAACTCCGACGGATCGAACTCTTTTAAGTTTTCTTCTTCGATAAGAGCAGCCTGTACATCCAAAGGAACATCGATCCAGACGGGACCCGGACGACCGTGTGTCGCTAAATAGATTGCTTTATCTATATAGTATTTTATATCATTCGCATCTGTAATCATCTCGGCAAACTTCGTGATCGGCTTCACAATATCGATAATATTTGCTTCCTGATCTCCCAATTGCCGCAAATGCAAATCCGGACAAGCATGTATCGTCGTACTCTGTTTTACCTGACCCGAAATATAAATCGCCGGAATAGAATCTGTCCATTGTCCCAAAACTCCGGTTACGGCATTTGTTCCTCCCGGACCTGTCGTTACATTCGTCACACACAGTTTGCCCGAAGCTCGATAATACCCTTCTGCCGCAATAGCCGAAGCCTGCTCATGATGATTACAAATATACCGAATATCGGGATTCCGTCCGATGGAGTCATTCAAGTGCATCGCACCGCCGCCCGTAACTAAAAAAACATCTGTAATACCGTGTTTCTCTACTAAATACTTAAACAAAAAATCACTGGTCTTAATCATAGTACAAAGGTTTTATTTATCAAATAACAATACATTTTTATCGATTTCGTCACGATGAGCGGCATACCACTCGTATAATTGTTCTACGGATTTTTCTATCGGAGTAAACCGGATATCGGTCATTTCTTTTTTTAAACGGGAATTATCGCCGCTATATTCCAATCCCATGCCTTCTTGCCCGACCAATATCGGCAAATCTTTTCCGGATATCCTGACCACCATACGTGCCAGATCATATAATGAAACGACCTGATCGGGGACAACATTATATGCTTTATATTGAGGTGTGCTTTCGATAAAATGATCTATAACCGGAGGCAGATCATCTACATACAAATAACTGAATCGCCTATTCTGACGCAATGTGACAGGGAGATCATACAACGTTTTACAAATAGCATTGGAAATAAAACGGATCGCATAATCTTCATACTTCCCGAAAATGCCGAACAGTCTCAAATCATATATATTACTGCTCTTTTCGATTACCTTTTCACACACATATTTACAATATCCATGTTCATCGGCCGGCAAGAAACGCGTATATTCTTCTTCTTTCATCAACGGACGGTAATACCGTAAATCATAAATAGCACCCGACCCGAGTACGAGCATTTTCTGATACCGGTCAGAATACCGTTCCAGATTAAAAAACATGCGTGTATTCGAATAAAATATATTACTCAGATCTTTTGCATTACGATGATTCGGTTTTACGGCCGAATGAATAACGATATCGATCCGATGCTCATCAAAATACCGGGCTACTGCATCTTCATCGCACAGATTGAGATCTTTACTTCCGGGAGTCAACAAATTATATTTCTGCGCAAGAAAACTCTCTTTGAGATTCTTCCCTATAAAACCATTTCCTCCCGTAAGTAAAACAGTTTTAACGGGCATGACAAAATTCTCCTATTTTTTCGACCATAAAATCAAGCATTTTCCGAGTCATTCCGGGATAAACACCGATCCAGAAAACATCGCTCATAATCGCATCGGTATTTGTCAGGTCTCCGCAAACACGATACCCCTCTTTCTTCGTTCGCATCTCATCGAAACAAGGATGTTTAATCAAGTTTCCGGCAAACAGCATCCGAGTTTGTATGCCGTTTTTCTCTAAATAATCGACGATTTCATTACGAGTAAATCCGGCATCCGGCTTTACATTGATAACAAAACCGAACCAACTCGGATCAGAATTTTCGGTAGGTTCGGGCAATATCAGCTTATTACCGTAAACCGATAGCTTTTCCCTCAGATATTTCCAATTCTGTTTACGGGCATCTATGATAGCCGGCAATTTCTGCAATTGAGCACACCCTATTGCAGCCTGCATATCGGTAACCTTCAGATTATATCCGAAGTGAGAATAGACATACTTGTGATCATATCCCAACGGTAATTCACCGAATTGTTGTGTAAAACGACGTTTGCAAGTATCGTCTTTTCCCGAATTACAGTAACAATCGCGCCCCCAATCCCGGAACGATTCTATAATACGTTTCAATTGCAGGTTATTCGTATATAAAGCACCACCCTCACCCATTGTCATGTGATGAGGAGGATAAAAACTCGAAGTACCTATATCTCCGATCGTACCGGTATATTTCCACTCTCCATCGATAAAATAACGAGAACCGAGCGCATCGCAATTGTCTTCGATAAGCCATAATCCATGTTTATCGCAAAATTGCTTAACAGCCGCTATATCGAAAGGATTACCGAGTGTATGGGCAACCATAACAGCCTTCGTCTTATTCGAAAAAGCATCCTCCAACTTAGTTACATCAATGTTATATCCGGGAATCGTCACATCTACGAACACAGGAACAGCACCAAACTGGATTACAGGAGTCACAGTTGTCGGAAATCCGGCGGCTACCGTAATCACCTCGTCACCTCTCTTAATTCGGCGATCTCCTAATTTCGGAGATGTCAAAGCCATAAATGCCAATAAATTCGCAGATGAACCTGAATTTGTCAGCGAGCAAAAGCGAACATTCAAGAATTGAGCCATCTCTTTTTCAAAACGGGCGGCGTATCTTCCGGTCGTTAACCAAAAATCCAATGAAGAATCGACCAAAGCGCACATTTCTTCATCATCGAAGAAGCGGCCTCCGTAAGAGATCTTATCTCCCGGCTCGAAATCTTTCTTTTTACTTTCAAATTCTTCCTGATAATACTCTTTTACCAGCTGTATGATTTGTTCTCTTTTTGTACTCATATTCTAATCTTAGTTATTACTTACTGAAGAAATATTGTATCTGTCGCTCCGTCAAAGCAGAAATGCTTTCTTTATTCTGATAATATGTTTTATACCATTGCAACGTCAATTCCAATGCCTTGTGAGCATTCATACCGGGCTTCCACTCCAACTCGGCTTTAGCCAAAGAAATATCCAATTTCAACAATCCGGCCTCATGAGGTGCTGACAGATTTTGTTCCACTCGATATTTGCCGATTCCCCAAATATCTGTCGCCAAAGCCGTCATCTGTTCGACCGTAAGCGTATCTTCCGGATTAGGCCCGAAATTATAAGCATCGGACAAGTCGTCGTATCGAACCGACGCAAGATAACCCAATAACAAATATCCGCCCAACGGCTCTAAAACATGTTGCCACGGACGAACGGCTGCCGGATTACGAAGCACAATTTCCTCTCCGCTATGCAATGCCCTGACAATATCCGGGATGAGACGATCTTTTGCCCAATCTCCTCCACCGATCACATTTCCGGCACGGGCACTTACGATCGCTTTTTTATGATCATTATAACTTTTCCGGTTAAAGAAAGAATTTCGATAAGAATCGATAACCAACTCTGCACAAGCCTTACTTGCACTATACGGATCATACCCTCCTAAGCGATCATTTTCCCGGTACGGAAAATTCCACTCGTTATTATGATATACTTTATCTGTGGTTATCAGAATCGCCGTACACGGTTTATCGATCCTACGGACGGCATCCAGAACATGTGCAGTACCGATCGCATTAACGCCGAAAGTCTCTGCAGGAATATCGTAAGAAAGACGAACTAACGGCTGTGCCGCAAGATGAAAAATCACATCCGGAGCAAAATCCACTATTTCACGGATGAGCTTCTCTCGATCCATAATATCTCCGAACACTGACGTACAAAGCGTGTCTACCCCAAGAGCATCGTACAGATCTGGATCAGTAACCGGAGGAAGAGCATAACCCTTTATTTCCGCACCCACCATCGATAAAATTTTTACCAACCAGCTCCCTTTAAATCCCGTATGACCGGTAATAAAAACTCTTTTCCCGCTATAAAATGAAAGATATGCTTTTCCCGAATCCATATTCTGATTTAATTTCATAAATTTCTCAACATGAAATTGCCCGTTAAATTTATCCGGACCTTGTGACAAATATACGAAGTAAATATATAAAAACGACCTTGATTGTCCTAAAATTAACGTAATAGAGAGCTTTTACAAACAAAAATGTTTCCTTTCAGAAAAACATTTTTATCTCGAAACTCCTACCTACACTCGCCCTTTTATCCACTTTGCCGTATAAAAACGCAAAGCAAACCATAAATGTAAAAACATAACCGGCATACGTCCATAATATTTTACCATAATATTATAGCGTTCTTTTAAAGAGGCCTTGTGATTACGAGTCGTAACGCCCTCATTCAGATAATCGATCAAAGTCAAGTGCGTATTCCATAACGCATCCGCCTTTTTCATACAGCGAATACACCAATCATAATCTGAAGAGAAACGATAGGAAAGATCATAATCGGGTGCAAGTATCCGTTTTACAATAAAGGCTTGATGGCACACCAGCATTCCCATACGGAAACTTTTCCAATTAAGAGTTTCCGGAGCTTTCAATCTTCTCATTCCCAAAAACTCCCGCTTATCATTTACAAGAGCGGTTTCTCCGTATATAATGTCAGGACGGGAAGTCCCTATCGAAACTGCAATATCCGACAAAGTATTTTCCGAATGAAAAGTATCACCGGCATTCAAAAAAATAAGATATTCCCCCTTTGCCAGATGCATTCCCTTGTTCATCGCATCGTATAATCCTTTATCCGGCTCACTGACAAAGGTCTCCAAATGATCTTTATGCGACTGCAAAAAATCTATTGTTCCGTCTTTCGAATCACCGTCTACAACAATATACTCATAATCGGTAAAAGATTGCCCGACAACACTTCGGAATGTAACCTCAATTGTTTCGGCAGCATTATAAGTTATCGTTATTATCGAAAACAAGGGTTTCATATTATTATTTATTTTCTTGATTGATCTTGAACTAACAAATTATGATATAAATCGAGATATTGCCGGACAACGACATCTGATGAAAAACAACGGTTTATTTTATCGACACACTTTTTTCTCATTTCGGGATTCGTATGATCCAGTACCCAGTCTATTCCCCCTACAAAGTCTGCAGTAAAAGGATATGTCACTAAATAACCATTTTCCAAATGATCTATTATATCTGTTTGTCCGCTGCTATTAAATGCCACGACAGGTGTTCCGCAAGCCATAGACTCCGCCAAAGTCTGCCCGAATGTCTCATAATGTGAAGGCATAACCGTAATATCTGCAGCACTGTATATTCGGGCAAGATCTTCAGAATTGCCGATTTCTCCCAAATAACGATAACTGCAAGGAATATCTTTTAAAAAGTCTTTATCTCTTTTTATTCCCCCGAACAGAAAAAGTTCTGTATCCCGACAATATTTTGAATTTTTCAAAGATTGTTTCAACAGCTTAAATCCTTTATTTTCATCATTCAATTTTGCAGCTCCGAACACGATCACTTTTCTATCATCAGAAATTCCCAAATGCGCACGTTCCTTTTCTCTGTCTCTCGGGTAGAATATTTCCGTATCAATAACATTAGGTATGACAAAAATTTTATTGGTCTCCATCAAAACACTTTCCCTCGCTCTCTTCGCCAACCAACGACTGACACATGTAAACACAATATCCGGATCTCTCATAAACTGTTTTTTCAGCCAAATTTTATAAGAAAGATCGAACGTTCCCGGATGTTGCAAATAAGGACATTCCCTACAAATCGACATAAAACGGTCACAAGAACAGGCGTGGTGACAAATCGACGTACAATACCACATATCATGCATCGTAAACACCATAGGTTTTCCGAGCTTAATCAGTTGATGTATATTCTGAAGAGATAAGAAACCTTGATTAATCCAATGTAAATGAATGATATCGGCCTCGCGGATGATCGGAAGATCGGAAATATCTGTTCCCGAATCGGCAATAGATATGGCAAATAAATTTTTTCGGGAAATACCGTTCTTTATAAAAATAGAAAATCGCTCTTTATAAAAATGAAAACGATTTTTCAGCCGTCTCCAACGTGTATCAAAAGGTGTTATCACCGTAGGATCATCAGAGGTTTTATAAGCCGTCAGCAACGACACATCCACACCTTCTTTCAACAACGCCTCTTTTAAACGATAACAGGCGATTGCAGCTCCGCCTTTACGCTCATATGTACTAACGAGAACAACTTTCATATTTAGACTTTTCCCTCTTTACCTATGCAAAAAATTTAATATCCGAACTCTTATCTTGTTATAATACGAGTTATCGAAACGATAAATGCGAGCCAACATCTCCCGGGCATTTTTATTTTCTCGCAACAAAGACAATTTTTCTACCTTAACCTGCTCCGTATATAAATCCGTAGCGAACAGCCCATATTTATCGCAATGCGTTCCCGTCCCGTCAAAGCCGATATTCGTGACCAGCGACCGGCCGCTATTTAACGATAACTTTCCTTTCAAAAAAATGGAGGCGTTCCAACGAATCGCCCACGAATTATTCTTTCCGGCTATCTGCTCCCTAAGCATCCGAGTAAAATGATAAGCTCCGTCAAAATCGAATTTACGAGTCAAGTTCCGGACTTCTAATTCTCGGAGCAGTTTTTTCCCGTCCGGTTCAAACAAATCCCAACCACGTTTCCAAGTTCCCCATCCCCAACTATTTGCAAAGCTCAGCAAAAAAGTTTCCGGAAAAGGCTCTTTGCCTTTAAGCAAATGCCCATTTACATTTACGATGTTCTCCTCATCTTTGTAAGTTTCCAAAGCTTCATTCATAAAAGTAAGAAACCATGGGGAGACGATCAGGTCATCTTCCAGAACAATGACTCGACCATATTTCCCGACCAAATCGGTAACTCCGGAAATAATATTCGAAGCCAATCCTTTATTCTCCGGTTGCTCTACAATATGCAGTTGTTTAAATCCTTGAATATTCCGTATATATTCCCGTACCGACCGTACATTTTTTTCCTGCTCGGGATACTTGGCTCCGTCAGAAAAAATAAACAGTTTGCTCTTCTCCGCCAAAAGATTTTTTTGTAGAGACTCTATACAATACCGTACATGCTGAGGACGGTTATATACAAAAAGAGCAATCGGGGCGATCTGCATATTCAAAATATTTTTATTCTTCGTTCGTCAAGACCTTCTTTTTAAACAGTTGAAGACATTCGTGCCACATTTCTAACCGGAATAATCGTGCGGCAACAATATAAAGCAACCCGAATGTTCCGGAAATCGTAATAAACAACAACCACCGGTCTTGAAAGACCAGATAATAAAGAGATGACATTGCCGTAATTACCAAAGATATAGATAAACAGGGAAATATATCGAGAAAAAATGATCCTATCGTATAATTTACGTATTTATGCGCTAAAAGCATTGTTGCAATCAAGGAGCAAAGGGTATAAACCACCCATAGCCACATCAATGCCATTATACTGTATTTGAAACAGATAAATATTCCTATTATAAAAAAGATCTTTTTAAAAATCTCCATTTTCAAATTGATATCCGACCGCCCTACGGCATTAAACAGATCGTAATATAAAATTATAAAAGGAGAAAATGCTCCCGAGATACACAACACCTGCATGAGAGGAATAGAAGGTGCCCATTTTTCAGGAAGCAATATGGATATAAGAGGCTGCGAAACCAGCATCAATAGAAACATAATCGGAAAAATTATAAAAGACACCGTCCGGATATACTTCCCGAAAACACGTATCATTCGCTCTCTGTCATCATTAATCGAAGACAATACCGGAAAAGCAACGCTTCTAAAAATATTGGCGATCAATGCCGAAGGCATATCCTGAAATTTATTAGCCTGATTATAATAACCGACAGCTTGCGTCGAATAGCCTTTCCCGATCAACCACGGGTAAATATTATTGAATATCGTATTCAGCACGCCCGTACCTATCAGACTCGAACTATACCCGAAAAACTCTTTCATCGAAGCGACTCTGAATATCCATTTCGGCCTCCAACGTCCATAAATCCACAACAAAATCGACTTTACAATCGCCATTCCTAAAGACTGTATTACCAAAGCCCAGACTCCCCAACCCATAAATGCCGTAATAACAGCAAACACCGAGGAGCAAAACAGAGAAATAATATTTATACGCGCCAATTGCGTAAATTGAATGTATTTTATCAAACGAGTTTGCTGGATCATGCCGAATGCCAAAAAGACAATGCTCAAAAACGAAACCCGTGCGACTGTCGCCAATCCCGGAACTCCGGAATAACTTTCGATAAACGGAGCTAAAGCGAAAAGGATAAGATAAAAAACAAGGCTGACTCCGATATTGAAATAGAAAATCGTACTATAATCGGCATCGGTCGCCTCTTTTTTGCGAATCAGAGCAGACCCGAAACCACTGTCTATAAGAATACTCGACAATGCGACAAACACGGCCAATAAAGCCATCTTCCCCAAATCGACCGGATTCAGAGGAATAGCTAAAATTATACCTGTAACAAAGTATAAAAACTGCTGACCGAATTTATCGACAAAACTCCAGATAAGAGCTGTCAACGTTTTCTTTTTCAAGTTATCCGACATATCTTCGATGCCTACATGTTTCATATTCAATAAAAAATCCCCAAAGAGGGAAAACTGAAACTTCTTCGGGGATTTATAAATATTCAGAGCCTGTTTAAATTTTCCAACAAAGAAATATTATCAGGTCATCTTTGCGTTTTCTTCCGGTCTGTTTTCCGTTTATTTCACTTCCGATCCCGGTTTTACATGCTGTTCAGGTTCTACAATCACCAATTTACCGTCAGCATCTTCAGCAGAAAGAATCATTCCCTGCGATTCGATACCTTTCAATTTACGGGGAGCTAAATTAGCGACAAAACAAACCTGTTTTCCCACCAAATCTTCAGGATTATAATGTTTTGCGATTCCCGAAACTATAGTACGCCCACCTAAACCATCATCGATTTTAAATTGCAACAGTTTATCTGCTTTAGGCACTTTCTGACATTCCAAAACTTTTCCTACCCGAATATCCAACTTCATAAAATCTTCGAAATCGATATTATCCCGAACAGGGGCGGCCTGATGATTTTTCAGTTCATTCGCTTTTTTCGTATCTAATAACTTTTGCACTTGAGCCTCGACTTGAGCATCTTCGATCTTATCGAACAAAAGAACAGGCTGGTTCAACTGCTGCCCTTCAGGTAAGATATCGATATGTCCCAGCAAGTTCCATTCGGCATGAGTCATATTCAACATATCTCTCAACTTCTTGGCGGAAAACGGGAGAAACGGCTCGAATGCAATCGCCAGATTTGCCGAAATCTGCAACGCCAGATTCAAAATCGTAGAGACACGAGACATATCGGTCTTCGCCAATTTCCAAGGTTCTGTATCCGCTAAATATTTATTACCGATACGAGCAAGATTCATCGCCTCTTTCAGAGCATCGCGGAAGCGGTAATTCTCCAGATAATTTTCAAGTTCGACCTTGACTCCTGAAAATTCGTCAAGCGTCTCTTTATCATACTCGGTCAACTCTCCGCAAGCCGGAACTTTCCCACCGAAATACTTATGAGTAAGAACCATCGCACGATTCACAAAATTTCCCAATACGGCAACCAATTCATTGTTGTTGCGTGCCTGAAAGTCTCTCCAAGTAAAATCATTGTCTTTCGTTTCAGGCGCATTCGCAGTAAGGACATAACGCAGCACATCTTGCTTGCCCGGGAAGTCGACCAAATACTCATGCAGCCATACCGCCCAATTACGAGATGTAGAAATTTTATCTCCTTCAAGATTTAAAAATTCGTTTGCAGGAACATTTTCCGGAAGGATAAAACTCCCTTCGGCTTTCAACATCGCCGGGAATACGATACAGTGAAAAACAATGTTATCTTTTCCTATAAAATGCACCAATTTCGTCTCGGGATCTTTCCACCAGCGTTCCCAACTATCGGGCAACAACTCTTTCGTATTGGAAATATAACCGATAGGAGCATCGAACCAAACATATAATACCTTGCCTTCTGCACCTTCTACCGGCACGGGAACTCCCCAATCAAGATCACGGCTAACGGCACGGGGTTGCAATCCCATATCGAGCCAAGACTTGCACTGTCCGTAAACATTCGATTTCCATTCTTTATGATCCTCCAGAATCCATTTGCGCAGAAAATCTTCATATTTATCGAGAGGCAAATACCAATGTTTCGTTTCCCGCAATACCGGAATACTGCCGCTGATCGCCGATTTCGGATTGATCAGATCCGTCGCGTTCAGAGAAGTCCCGCAGGCTTCGCATTGATCGCCATAAGCTCTTTCATTCTTACAATGGGGACAAGTACCGGTAATATAACGGTCGGCAAGGAACTGTTGGGCCTCTTCATCATAATACTGCTCCGTCGTCTTCTCGATAAAAACACCTTTATCATACAACTTCCGGAAAAACTCGGAAGCAGTTTTCGTATGGATATCGGAAGAGGTACGGGAATATATGTCGAAAGAAATTCCAAATTCTTCAAACGATTTTTTTATTATCGAATGATACCGATCGACTACATCCTGTGGAGTGATACCTTCGGCTTTGGCTTTCAAGGTAATAGGTACTCCATGCTCATCCGATCCGCCGATATGGATCACCTCTTCTCCTTTGAGACGCAAGTATCGGGTATAAATATCAGCAGGAACATATACTCCGGCCAGATGCCCGATATGCACAGGGCCGTTAGCATAAGGCAATGCTGTAGTTACGAGAGTACGTTTGAATTTCTTTTCCATTGGTCTATATGATTTTATCTTTTCCTTTTTCAAAATGATCTGCAAATATACGATTTTTGTCGCAATGCGATAAGAGGAAAAAGTAAAATCGCTATCTTTGAACGAATATATATTCAATTTCTTGCTAAATCATCTGAAATAAAGAATTTTATATATTATGATCAATAGAGAATTGATTGCTCCGGAAAGTATCGTGATCATAGGCGGATCGAATAATACACAAAAGCCCGGAGGAAAGATTATTCGGAATCTGCTGGAAGGAAAATTTCCCGGGAAATTATATGCAGTAAACCCGAAAGAAACAGAGATACAAGGTATTC
The DNA here is from genome assembly GCF_947855755.1 of uncultured Coprobacter sp. Lineage (NCBI taxonomy): Bacteria > Pseudomonadati > Bacteroidota > Bacteroidia > Bacteroidales > Barnesiellaceae > Coprobacter > uncultured Coprobacter sp. The sequence continues at coordinate 101,234 of NZ_CANUAR010000006.1, read as the reverse complement.
CCTGTTTTCCCGACATAACATCATTGCCAAATACAGAACTGGCGATATTAGCCGTTCCGGCAGCAGCTTGCCCCTCTATTGTAGAAGAGTTGGCCTCAATCCGCAATACCAAAGCATTTATTATTATATCGGCCGGATTCGGAGAAGAAACTCATGAGGGATTCCTATTAGAACAGGAAATTTTAAAGACTGTGAATAAATACGAGGCATCGCTAATCGGACCGAATTGCATAGGTTTGATGAACCGTCACCACCGGAGCGTATTCACTCTGCCGATTCCCGAGCTCGATTCCCGAGGTGTCGATCTGATATCGAGCTCTGGAGCTACTGCCGTGTATATCATGGAGTCCGCTATCGGCAAAGGATTGCGGTTCAATTCTGTATGGTCGGTCGGAAATGCACCGCAGATCGGAGTCGAAGATGTCTTGGAATATCTCGACCGCACTTATATTCCGGGAGAATCCACACCGATCAAAATCCTTTATATCGAAAACATCAAAGACCCCGACCGTATGCTCTTGCATGCCTCCTCTCTAATTCGGAAAGGGTGCAAAATAACTGCAATAAAATCGGGATCATCAGAATCGGGAAGTCGTGCAGCCTCTTCACATACCGGAGCTATGGCAAGCTCGGATCTGGCTGTCGAAGCACTCTTCCGTAAAGCCGGAATCGTTCGCTGTTTCAGCCGTGAAGAACTGACGACCGTCGCCTGCGTTTTTAATTTAAAAGAAATCAAAGGCCGCAATTTCGCCATTGTTACACATGCCGGAGGTCCGGCTGTAATGTTGACCGATGCTCTTTCTAAAGGGGGAATGCATGTTCCTGAACTTTCGGGAGAGGCTGCACAGAAACTAAAAGAAGAGCTTTATCCCGGAGCTTCGGTCGGAAACCCGATCGACATTTTGGCTACAGGAACTCCCGAGCATTTGGAAAAAGCTATAGATTTTTGTGAAAATACTCCCGAAATAGATGCAATAGCCGTTATCTTCGGTAGTCCGGGACTGGTAAAAGTTTACGATGCCTATGATGTGTTGCACCGAAAGATGGAAGAATGCAGCAAACCGATATTCCCGGTACTCCCATCCGTAGTAACCGCCGGGAAAGAAGTTGAATATTTCCTGAATAAGGGACATGTCAATTTTTCGGACGAAGTTGCTTTAGCAACCGCTGTAGCACGAGTATTCAATGCTTCGAAACCAACCAATGGCGGGATAGAATTATACGGGGTAAACGTACCGGAAATACGCAGGATTATCGATGACATAGGAGAAAACGGGTATCTTTCGCACGATTATGTACAATCGCTTTTCGCTGCCGCCGGAATTCCAATAGTTCCGGAAATCGTGTCTTCTTCGAAAGAAGAGCTTCTTAAAAAAGCCGGACAATTAGATTTTCCCTTAGTCGCAAAGGTAGTAGGACCTGTCCACAAGTCCGATATAGGAGGAGTAGTTCTTAATATTCAATCAGAAGAGCATCTCGCCTTCGAATTTGATCGGATGATGAAACTACCCGAAGTAACCGCAATAATGGTACAACCGATGTTACAAGGAAAAGAACTTTTCGTAGGAGCAAAGTACGAGCCTCATTTCGGACATGTCATCCTTTGCGGGTTAGGAGGGATTTTTGTAGAGATATTAAGAGACATCGCTTCGGGATTAGCACCTTTAAGTGAAAACGAAGCTCTCTCTATGATTCGCTCCCTGCGTGCTTACAAAATGTTTCGGGGAGTCAGAGGAGAAGCTCCTATCGATGAAATCCAGTTTGCCGAAATCATCGTTCGCCTATCTACATTATTGCGCTTCGCGACAGAAATAAAAGAGATGGATATCAATCCGCTTTTGGCAACTAAGAAAGGTATTATTGCGGTAGATGCCCGCATCCGAATCGAGAAAGAGACAAAAAACAAATAAATTTCTATGCGGCAGAGAAAAATAGGACATTTTCTCCGCCGCATAGAAATCAGTTATTTTTCTTTTTTAACCGCAACTCATACAAATCTTGACGACGATCTTTCAGATTGCGGACACTTCCATAAGTATGCAGTTCATTCAATAAATCCAAATCAACATCTGAAATCAATATCATTTCGGTATTCGGAGTTGCTTCTGCCCGTTTCCCGTCATTCGGGAAAGCAAAATCACAAGGAGTAAATACCCCTGATTGAGCATACTGTATATCCATATTATGCACTCTCGGAAGATTTCCTACACTTCCGGCAATCGCAACAAAACATTCGTTTTCTATCGCTCGGGCTTGAGCGCATACTCTCACTCGGGAATATCCCGTCTGCGTATCCGTAAGGAAAGGCACAAACAGAATCTGCATTCCTTGATCGGCCATTAAACGGGACAATTCGGGAAATTCGACATCGTAGCATATCAATATACCTATACGTGCACAGTCTGTCTCAAAAGTCTTCACCATGCTACCTCCGGTCAATCCCCAACTCTTGATTTCATCCGGAGTAATATGCACTTTTTCATACATATCGCAACTTCCGTCTCTCCGGCACAGAAATCCGACATTATACAGGCCGTCTTCTTTAATTAACGGCATACTTCCGGTAATTATATTTATATTATAACTGATAGCCAGATTGATAAACCTGTCGCGAATCTCATTGGTATATTGCGCCAAAGAACGAATTGCCTCCGATTCTCCCAAATGATTGAACTTTGCCATCAACGGTGCATTGAAATATTCGGGAAATAATACAAAATCGCTTTTATAATCCGATACGGCATCTACAAAAAACTCGACTTGCTCAAAAACATCATCTATGCTTTTATACGGACGCATCTGCCACTGCACTAATCCTATCCGTACATTAGTTTTCGTTACTTTAAAGTCTTGAGTCGGCGGAGTATAATAAATATTATCCCATTGCAGTAAAGTGGCATAATGTTTTGACTCCTCATCATTAGGCAAATAATTTGTCATTACTTTGCGCACATGAAAATCATTCGAGAGCTGAAAAGTCAGTACAGGATCATAAATCTCTTTCATTTTGACTTTCTGAATATACTCTTTCGGACGCATATCCGCAGCATATTTATGGTAATTCGGAATACGGCCTCCGAACATGATCGCTTTCAAATTAAGCCGTTCGCACAATTCTTTGCGATAATCATACATACGACGTCCTAAACGCAACCCTCGATAATCGGGATGGATAAAAACCTCTATCCCGTATAAAATATTTCCATTAGGATTATGAGTGTCAAAAGTCTCATTTCCGGTAACCCTTGCATACGTATGATCGTTTTTTACCAAATCATAATCAACGATTATAGAAAGAGCACATCCGACGATCTTTTCATCGACAACCGTTACAAACTGCCCTTCCGGAAAAATAGCGATCAGTTTTTCAATCTGCTGGTGAGTCCAAAAAACATCCGATCCGTCAGAATAAACCCTACGGAACGACTGGGACAATTGAGTATAATCAGAAATCTGTAAATTGCGAATCTCTACCTTATTGATCTTGTGGGAAAGTTCCATATCAAAGAATTTAAAAAACGAACGCAAAGATATGAATTTGTCTGTCAAAAAAAGATATCTTTCTCATTCTCTTTTTAAAGAGTCTACATTTTATTCAGGTCAACTTTGAGCGTTTCTTTCAGAGATACTTTTCTGTTTTTACGAAAAGGATAACGGATTATTTAACGAGCAAAAATGAGAAAAAAGACCGAAAAAACACAAAATGTCTCAACTATATTTTTTTGCAAAATTTAAATAGGTACTAAAAAAAAATATTTATTTCAAGCCATTATGAAATTAAAAATTTAATATTAAATTTGTTGAAATATCTCTTTAGTAAGTTAACTATATTTATATCTAAATTCCTGTATGAAACCTATATTAATACTATTTCTGATTAGTTTTAACTTTTATCTATTCGGGCAAAGACAAGTGCATTATTCATATGATGCTTCCGGAAATCGAATTAAAAGAGAAATTATTCTGAATAAACTACAATCGCATTCAGAACTTAAAAAGAATATAGAAAAAGACACATCTTTTGTTTCTGAAAAACTATCTGGACAGATAGTAAAAATTTACCCCAATCCTACAAGAAGAATATTAACAGTTTGTTTTTCCGGAAAAACCGAAAATTTGACAGGTTCTGTACAAATTTGTTCGATAAGCGGACAAAATATACTATCTATGAAGATCTCATCTCCCATAGTTTCAGTTGATCTAACTAAGAATATCCCCGGTACATATTTATTGAAACTCACACTGAATGGAGAAAGTTCTGTTTGGAAGATTATAAAAGAATAACCTTTTTATCCATATTATGAAAAATATATTACTTTCACTTGTATCTCTGATTACTTTTTCGTCATTCTCTCAAGTCATTGATTTGTCGGAAATTCCTCAAATATCAGTGACCGATTCTATTATTGCAAAAGAAACAAAATTAATAAAGAAAAATAACGATTCATACACTATCTTAAATAAGCAGAAAAAGCTTCCCAAAATCATTAACGTCTCAACTGATGCGATCAATTCTGACAATAATATTTATGATGTCGGTAAAATAAATATTACTACTACAGTCAATGAAATGGGTGCAACAGTTCATGAAGTCCCTCTGTCTCTCCCGAACGGACGAAAAGATTGCATACCTGAAATATCTCTTGTTTATAATAGTCTTTCTCAAAATGGAATTTTGGGTTGGGGATGGTCTATAAAAGGATTATCAATGTTAAGGCCTACGAACTTCTCTCAGTATTATGATGGGAAGGTGTCCCCTGTCGCATTAGATACGGCAGGAGTATTTATATTGGATGGAACACGTTTAATAAAAAAAGATACAGACCTTTACTTGTCGGAGCAGGGAAATATAAAAGTACGTTCGGAAATTGAAGACGGTTTGATAAATTCTTTTCATGTGAATTATCCTGACGGAAAAATTGCCGAGTATGTCCCGGTTTTAAATGATGGAATAGAATATCCGATATCTCGACTGACAGACATATACGGTAATCATATAGATTATGATTACGATTATGACATACAGAATAAATTACATTATATATCTTCAATTTCTTATGGTGGCAGAGGTGGTAAAAATAATCCAGGACATTATGTTTTTATTGAATTTCACTATATCAACGGCCGTCCTGATTCTACCAGCACATATATTGCCGGTGTAGAACAAAAAAACAATAGACTTTTAGACGAAATCGTCATAAAATATCAACAACAAGTATTGCGAATCTATAAATTCACATATAAAAACGACCCTACGGTACTAACCGAGATTAATTGCTGGTCGGAAAACTATGAAAAACGATTACCCCCATTACAATTTACATACGGATATAATCGGCCTGTACCTTCACTGAACAGCAGCGCCGCCACGGTTTCTACTTATTATGAATCGATGGATAATATGATTATTTCCACAGGAAAAATCCGTTATGGTAGCGATGATGACGGAATTTTAGTTTACCCGGACCCCGGATTAAGTTACAATCCTGTGGAAGAATATTATTACGTGAGTTTGGTCCCGGAACACGAATTTTTATTGTATCCGAACTTAGGTAGCGGAACAAATTATGCTTTAACATTAACTACCGGAGCGGGGTTTATGAAAGCATTTGTTTCTAATGTTATTGGAACTGCTGACGATGAAATTGTCAAAATAAATAATATTGTTGAAAACGGAAATGATGTGGTCAGTGTTTCGATATATGATCAGGAATATTTATCCGGATCTTTGCCTGTCAAAAAAAATATAAAATATATTTCAGGAAGAGCTCTCCGAAAAAAAAATACGGACAGTTTTTGTCCGAAAGTATTCTTACCTGGTGATTTTGATGGGGATGGAAAAAATGAAATTTTTGCGGTATCGATGATGAATCCGATGGAAATAACCCAAAATTCCAAATGTCTATTGTTGGATTTGGAAGACGAAGCCGGACCGGTATTTAATGAATATGTCTTCAATTTTAATTATGGTCATGAAATATTGGTTCCGGTGGATTTTGATGGTGACGGAAAGATTGATATCTGTCATATCGGGGAAAATTTTTGGAACTTTTATTCATTCAAAAAAGAAAGTGATAAGTGGATTCTGGAACAAATATACAGTCGTCCATATTCACCTATCAACCCCAATAGCATAAGATACTTGTTTACGGATATTAACGGAGATGGAAAGACTGATATTTTAATAGCACCCAATGCTACAATACATCGAACTCGGGAAGTACCTGTCTATTCACCCAAAGAATGTCCTGATTGCCATGGACAAGACTTCGGATATGAAGGAATCAATAGTAATACAGGAATCCCGGACATTTGGTGCTTCTCGTGTGAAAAATATATTCAGCCGGCAGATTACTGTATTGACTGCATGTATCCGGTATACAACACTTACGAATGTCCTACTCATGGCAAGACTGTAGAATATACGTTTAAAGAATATGATTATTTATGGGACATTTGGATTTCTACAGGATACGAATACGCATATAATAAACAGGTTTCTTTTTCTATTGAAAAAGATGATGATCTTATAACTCAGGATATGGACAATGACGGCATTCAAGATATTATTGTTCGAAAAAAATTGGGTGCATACAATATATTGGAAGTGCACTTGATAAAATCAGGAGTTATTTCTTCTGCCGCCTCTTCAAAGCTTTCTTGCCGATTACCTGAAGGAGACATTATTTTGTCATCTTCTACTGTGACACAAGCATTAAATCACATGTTTCTGTACGGACTGGATAAAAATAAAGTTTATAAAATCAACTATGATGACGATCAGGGAGAAAGACGCTTGCTTACAAGAGTCATAAATAGTATGGGTAGTCAAACAGACATTTATTTCCAAAAAATGAATGTCTCGGAACAATATATAAAAGGTAATTCTTCTATATATCCATATATCGATTTTAATGGTCCTGTTTGGATAACAGAAAGTTTGCAAACTTACAGTAAAGGAAATGAAGTCGATTATCATCGGTATACGTATGAAGAAGCAGTAGTAAATTTGCAAGGACTGGGCTTTTGTGGCTTTAAGACGTTTACAGACTGGGATGTAATACGTACAAAGTCAAGGAAAAGATCTTTTGATCCGTATCAATTTAGATCATTGCTTACCGATAGTTCGGAAGAAACGCTATGGGTAGGAAAATATCAGATTGTCAAACATGAAGATAAACGCGTTCAGGTTTTACTCACAGAGTCTGTAGAAACCGATCGATTAAATGGGAATATACAAAAAACTACCTATACGTATGATGATCTCGGATATCCGACTAAAGAGAATGTAGACTACGGAGAAAATTTTTCAAAAGAGGTAACATGGATATATAATCATTTTGATAACGATACGTTGTATAATTTGGGTGTGTGTATCTGGGAATTGATAAAAAAGCGCAAAACCGATACGAAGCAAGAAGTAGCCGAATGTACCGTTCGCTCGTATGATAAAAACATTCAAGTCGGAGAGTCTGTCTATTATGCATCCGACATGAGACTTTTTAATCGACGTAGAAAACATGCAATAGTGCATGTATATGATGAAAATATGAATATAAAAGAGAAGAAGACTTTTTATTATTTGGACGGGAATACTCCTTTAGTAGAGAAATGGGAATATGATGCTTTGGGAAGAGTCATTAAGGATACGAATCCTGTAGGATTGGAGAAAACTTATCAATATGATGCTTTGGGAAATATTCTAACGGAACAAGACAATAAAAATAGAAAAATCCGTTACATTTATGATGTATGGGGGCGTCAGGTATCCGTGATATATCCTGACGCTACAACAGAAAAAATTACCCGGGCTTGGACAGAAACTCCTATAAATGCAAAAATTGTAGAAACTATCGAAAAATCGGGAGAGCCGGTAAAAAAAATTTTTTATGACACATTTGGCAGGGAGGTTCGTCAAAGCGAAGAACGCTTTGATGGAAAATTTTTAAACATAGACAAGATATATGACACATGGGGGCGTTTATATAAAACATCATTGCCATCCCGTTCCGACGCTCCTTCTCTTTGGAATGAGACAGAATATGATCGTTATGACCGCCCTATACGAGTCCATTACGCTTCGGGCAAAAATGAAATCTATGAATATGGCCCAAATACGATAAAAGAAACCAAAAATGGAATCACGGTTACAAAAACATACAATTCGCTGAAACAATTGATAAAAATTTCGGATGCGACAGGAGATATCGTATATGATCTGAGAGTCGATGGTCTGCCAATGTCAATTACGTCTCCGGGAGGAGTTGTTACTTCTTTTAAATATACTCCATTGCGCCAAAAGGAGACAATATCGGATCCGAGCGCAGGATTGATACAATTAACATATTTCTCTAACGGATTACTCAAGTCAAGAAAAGAGGCAAATGGGAATGAAACACAATATGAGTATGATATTTATCGGCGTAAAATAAAACAGACAATATTAAAAACCGGACAACCGGAATCTGTTACGTCTTTTGTCTATGATAATGAAAATCGATTAAAAAGCGCTATTGACAATCGAAATATCGGACACACTTATGTTTACGATAATTTAGGCCGTTTGCAATCCGATACGACAATTATAAAAGAAAATAGGATTTATCGCACATATAAGTACAACAGTTCAGGAAAAGTAGGTACAATCACGTATGCCAGTGAAAAAACATCGCCTGTTACTGTTGAAAACGGTTATGTAAAGGGGCATAAGATTGCTATTCGGGTCGGAGGAAATAAAATCGCTTGGAGATTAAGCACGGAAAACGATATGGGATTACCTTCAAAAACGATTACCGGGCCATTGACCCGGACTTTTGAATATGATGAATTCGGTTTTCCGACAGGGAAAGTCGTCAAATGCGGCAGTCGTGTAATTCAAGATATAAGTATGAGTTTTGATTACGGTACGGGAAATCTGAAATGGAGAAAAGATAATGTCCGCAACTTGAAAGAGGATTTTGGCTATGACGAATTAAATCGATTGATTTCCTTTGACGGAAAAACGATAACATATGACGTTAAGGGTAATATCTTAAATCACTCTGAAGTCGGAGAGTTTGAATATAGCGAAAGTAAACCGTACGCGATAGAAACGGTAAATCTTTACGGGAACGGTATCCCTTCTGACGTTCAGGAAATTTCGTATAACGGCTTATCTCTTCCGGAAAAAATTTCCGAAGGAGGTCAAATATTTAATTTCCTTTATGACCATACGGGTGTACGGGTAATGTCCGGAAATAAATTTTATTTAGAAAATAAATATGAAGAAAGATCAGATACACAAAAGGACTCAGGAATTGTTTTATATCTTGACGGAGATGCCTACTCGGCATCAGTTGTTTTGTCCGATAAATATTTTCCGTGGGAAGAAAAAGGACTTATATTTCTTTGTCGAGACCATTTGGGAAGCATTACGCATATTGTTAATGAAAACGGATTTGTTGAACAAGAGTTGAGTTATGATCCATGGGGACGATTACGCAATCCTGACACCCATGAGTTATATTCCCGGGAAAAAGAGCCTTTATTAGCACTGGGACGTGGTTATTGCGGACATATACATTTACAAAATTTCGGGTTAATCGATATGAATGCCCGGCTGTATGATCCGGTAATAGGACGCTTTCTCAGTCCCGATCCCTATGTGCAAATGCCGGATTTCAGCCAAAATTTTAACCGTTACACCTATTGCTTGAACAATCCGTTGGTTTATAAAGATGAGAATGGGAAATGGATTTTCTCTCTCTTTTTAGGTCCTGTAGGGGTTATAATCGATGCAGCTTTATGGAGTGCTACGATCAATTATGTTTCTCAGGGTATAGCGAATCTGGCAACCAAACGGTGTACTCTGAAAGAAGCTTTTACGTCACATATTGACTTTTTTGATGTTTTTGTTTCCGGCATTACCGGAGGCATTACCGCTGGGTTAGGTACAAGTTCTCAAGTTGTAAAAACCATGAAATATGTGACCCCATTGCTGACCAATACGTTCGAATACAAGGTTGGAGAGGGATTTTCAATCGCCCCTTATCAGGAAATCATTGTCGGTACTGTTGCGGATGTGGGAATGACCGGATTCCTGAATTGGAAAGCGGATAAGTTAGGTAAAATGTTTCCTTCGAAAACCGATTTGCCGGGAAAGAGTTGGAAAAATTCTTTTTTGAAAAATAATTATAAATCGTTTACATTAGACCTCGGGGCAAGTACAGGATCTCAAATCGGAGCAAAAGCAATTTCTACAAAATGGATGAATAGCATTGATAATTTAAATAATAATATAAGTTATCCCATACCGACACAACCGGTTTATATGAATAATCCGTGGTGGTACAATCTGCCGTCCGGCTTTACGAGAGGTGTAGAATTGCCTGAAGAGGAGGATACCCTAAAAGAAGCTTTGTCGCTTTAAAAAATTGTAATTAAAAGATTATTAAACATGGGTGGAATAAAGTGGATTAAAAAAACGATAAATAAATATCCTAAAATAAAGGATATTCTGATTGCGATATTAATTATGTCGGGACTCGGACTTCTTTTTGGTTCAATTTACTGGGGAATTCAACGGGAAGAAGCAGAGTTTGATATTATTCGTCAAAATAAAGGTGTTGCTGAGGCTATTATTTATGAAATTACATACTATAAAAAAGATAATAGCTATGTGGCAGATGTAATATTTTATGTCGGGAATAAACGGTATGTTCCGTATTCAATATCTTTTGATAAAATGCCGCCTTTGGGACTCCGTGTACCGGTATGGTATAATCTTGATGATCCGAAAATGAATATGAGAGCCGAAGATGCGAGGATGGACTCTATATTGCAAGATCCGGTAAAATTTTATGAACGTCAGGTACGGGAGGACTCATTGGAGTGGAAACTTATACTTCCGATCAATTAACTTTATAATAACATATCATGTCGAAAAAGAAATTATTGAATTTGTTGTATATCATTTTGGTTATAATTTGGGGATGGTGGTTTACAAAACCGTTACGTACACGAAGTATGATGAGAAAGAATAACACGCTTGCTTGGGCTTTGATTGTGAAAGTGGATACTTGTGAAACGATACATGGTGATACGGAATATGAAGCGGAATGTCGTTATAAAGTCGATGGCAAGGAGTACACGATCACTTATCCGGGTTTTAAACGGAGTCCTTGGGTAGGAATGCCGGTCCCGATATATTACAATGAGGAATCTCCGGAACGGAATACGTATTTGGGGGAAAATACGGAGATTATACAGTATGCTCCGGAAGAATTCCACCAACTTTATTTGTATGAATTAAAAAGACAAAAATTAAAACAAAATCAAAACAAGAAATGACAAATTCTCGAAAAAACATCGTGACCCATTATAGGAACAGAAAATCCAGTTAGACACTTCAGACTCTAACCTAACTTTTAGTCCGGAATATCAACGATATTTTGTAACTTTGCAAAGAGTGTCTTTTTAACAAAACCGAAAAAAAGAATATGAACCCGCACAAATACTCCGATGTAATCACCTCTACCGTAGAACAACTATCGGAATACGAGTCTTTCAAGGCATTATGTCATCAACATCATGACGGAGAACCGATGCCTTCAGAAAAAGTTTTACATGAGATTATCGAGTTGTGCCGGTCTCTGATTTTTCCGGGCTATTTCGGACATTCTACAATCAACCGTCGTACAATTTCATATTATGTCGGTGTAGGTACGGAACGTTTATTCGAACTATTGACCGAACAGATACTGGCAGGTCTTTGTTTTGCCTGCGACCGTAAAAAATATACCAGTCTTGAAAATATGCGGGAATCGGCAAACGAGAAATCGGCAGAGTTCATCAAATCCCTGCCCGAACTACGCCGTCTGCTGGCTACCGACGTGATCGCCGCTTATAACGGAGATCCGGCAGCGGAGAGTTACGGAGAAGTCATCTTTTGCTACCCTGCAATACGGGCTATCAGCAATTACCGCATTGCTCACTGTCTTATTCAACTGGGAGTACCGCTTATTCCTCGAATGATTTCCGAAATGGCTCATTCCGAAACAGGTATAGATATACATCCGGCCGCTACAATCGGAGAATATTTCACTATCGATCACGGAACAGGAGTCGTTATCGGAGCGACCGCAATTATAGGCAATAACGTGAAAATTTATCAAGGGGTAACTCTCGGTGCAAAAAGTTTCCCTCTTGATGAAAACGGGAATCCGATCAAAGGTATTCCCCGACATCCGATTATCGGGAACAATGTCATTATTTACTCCAATGCCTCTATTTTAGGCCGCATTACAATCGGAGAAGGTGCTACGATCGGCGGTAACATCTGGGTTACGGAAAACGTTGAACCCGGAGCTCGCATTTTACAACAAAAAGCAGAAAAATAAATACGCAAATATAAAGTTTTATCAGGGTGAAAAACGAGAAATTTGAAATTATAGCTAAAACATTGCAAGGGTTAGAGGATATTCTGGCTCAAGAAATTGCCGAACTTGGCGGAGAAGATATCGAAATCGGTAAACGCATGGTATTTTTCAAGGGGGATAAACAGCTTTTATATAAAACGAATTTATGTTGTCGGACAGCATTGCGTGTTCTCAAACCGATTTTCTCATTTACAGCATCCGATACAGATGAGGTTTATGAAAAAATCAAGTCCTTCGACTGGCATCAATATCTGTCTCCTGAACAAACATTCTCTATCGAATCTGTCGTTTTTTCAGAAGAATTTAAACATTCGAAGTTCGTCACCTATCGTGCTAAAGATGCCATCGCCGACTTTTTCATGGAAAAAACAGGTAAACGCCCGTCGGTCAGGCTCAACAATGCCGATCTCATATTGAACCTGCATATTGCGCACAACACCTGCACTCTATCTCTCGACAGTTCCGGAGAATCGCTACATAAAAGAGGATACAGAGTCGCACAAACCGAAGCTCCCATCAATGAAGTTTTGGCAGCCGGCCTTATTCTTAAATCGGGATGGAAAGGTGAAAAAAATTTCATAGACCCCATGTGCGGTTCAGGAACGATCTTGATCGAAGCCGCCATGATCGCAACAAATACAGCACCGGGAATCTATCGAAAAGATTTTGCATTCGAACGGTGGAACGATTACGATGAAGAGCTTTTTGACACCCTTTATAACGATGACAGCAACGAAAAAGAATTCAATTTCAAGATTTACGGTTCTGACATTTCACCCAAAGCTATTGCTATCGCCCGAGAAAATATAAAAAGTGCCGGAATGGCAAAATATATCGATCTGCAGGTAAAACCTTTTCAACAATATACCGAAGCGCCCGAAAACGGGATATTGATAACAAATCCTCCTTACGGAGAACGCATCTCATCAAAAGACCTGTTGGGATTATATGAAATGATAGGTTCTCAGCTTAAACACGTATTCAAAGGCTATGATGCTTGGATTATCAGTTATCACGACGAATGTTTCAATAAAATAGGCCTGAAACCCGCTATTTGCATAAATATGATGAACGGTTCATTAGAATGCGAATACCGGAAATACGAAATTTTCGAAGGTAAATATAACGACTTCAAACGCGAGACAGGAGGATTCAAAGAAAAAAAGAAAGACAGTGAATCTACCGAGTTCAAGAAACGGGAATATCGCTTCAAAGAAAGAAACAATGAAAAGGCAGAAAAGCGTTTACCTTATCGAGGCAAAGAACCTTTCGCCAAAACAGAGACCCGTTTCAGAAAGAAAAAAGACGATTTCGAGAAACAGCCGGAAAATAAGAGAGAACGGAAAGACAGCAGTATTCCCGAATGGCATGGAGAAGAAGCCGTGAAAAAGTTCGTTACATTCAGACAACCCTCTATCGGCCGCACTCCTTCTGAAGATAATCGTCCCGGCTGGAAAAAGCTTCGAGACAAGAACCTTGCACGGAAAGAAAAAGAACAGATGAAAAAATTACGTAAAAGGGATTCTCCCGATAAGTAACAAATAAAAATGATTTATTGAATGAAACTCCGTTTTTTATTTATATTAGCAATCACCCAATTTATGGCTGTATCGGCTCAACTTAAAGAATTTTCACTCGATAACCTGATGCCCGGAGGCAAAACCTATGCCCGATTCGTGCCGAAAAATATAAAGCAACTGCAATTTTTCGGAGAAAATTATATTTATCAAAAAGGTGATTCTATAATGATCGTAAAACCGGGAAATCATAAAGAAAAAGTTCTTGTTACCGTAAAGGATATAAACCGGTTTATTGCGGAAAAAGGGCTGAAACCTGTCGGATCGATGCCCAGAATATCAGTGTGGGAAGACGGAAAAGAAAACGGAATATCGTTTTTACATGATAAGCATTTTATCCATTTATCTGCCGACGACAGCTCTATCGGGCAGCTTTATCCATTGGAAAAAGGAGACACCGATTTCGACTTTGACCCGCACAAACGCCAATATGCCCTGACCAATGAGAACGGGCTATATATTATATCGCCAAATGGAGAACGGATAACCGTTGGTAAAGATTCGAACCGATATATTTCGATGGGTGCAAATAACGTACACCGGAATGAATTCGGGATCAAGAAGGGCACTTTTTGGTCTCCGAAAGGAAATGCTCTTGCATTTTACCGGATGAATGAAACCATGGTCGGCGACTATCCATTAGTAGATATTTCGGCAAGAGAAGCTAAATTGAAAAATATCAAATACCCGATGGCAGGCATGCGGAGTCACGAAGTAACAGTTGGTGTTTTTCGTCTTTCAGACAGAAATACCGTATATCTGCATACAGGAACTCCTAAAGACCGTTACTTTACCAATATAACATGGTCTCCCGATGAAAAAGAGATTTATATACAAGAACTGAACCGTAGTCAAGACACTTGCCGTGTCGAAGTATATGATGCTACTTCAGGAAAGCATCTCCGCACTTTGTTTACCGAAACAGATGAAAAATATGTAGAACCGGAAAATCCGCTGATTTTCATTCCCGAAAAACCCGAATTATTTATTTACACTTCCCGAAAAGACGGTTATCGGCATCTATATCTTTACGACACATCGGGAAAAATGATCCGACAAATCACTCGGGGAGAATGGGAAGTCCTTTCGGCAGAAATAGATCCGACGGGAAAATACTTGTATATTACCTCTACCGAAGCATCTCCTTTGGAAGTAAATTTATACCGGGTAACCCTCTCAAACGGAAAACGGGAAAGGCTGACTCCCGTAAACGGTGTGCACAGCCCCCTGATCAGCAAATCGGGACGATATATGATAGACCGTTACAGCAACCATAATACTCCCCGTATGATCGATTTCTCTGATCTGAAAACAGGTAAAACAAAAAATCTATTATGTGCGCCCGACCCTTATGACGGTTATGCAATGCCGGATATAAAATGCGGGAAAATAAAGGCGGCAGATGGAGAAACGGACTTATATTACCGTCTGACACAACCGGCAAAAATCGAAACCGGCAAGAAGTATCCTGTCATCGTATATGTGTATGGAGGACCTCATGTCCAACAAGTACGAGACGGCTGGAAGTGGGATGTCAGAGGCTGGGATATTTATATGGCAAATCGGGGATATATTATCTTTACAATAGATGGAAGAGGGTCAGCAAACCGGGGATCGGCATTTGAAAACGTCACCCATCGGCAGCTTGGGAAAATTGAACTGCAAGATCAAATGGAAGGTATAAAATGGCTGAAATCTCTACCGTATATCGATGAAAACAGAATCGGTGTACACGGATGGAGTTTCGGCGGATTTATGACCACGAATATGATGCTGAACAATCCCGAAACATTCAAAACCGGTGTTGCCGGAGGACCTGTAATCGATTGGAAATATTATGAAATAATGTACGGGGAACGTTATATGGGATCGCCTAAAGAGAATGCACAAGGATATGAAAACAGTAATTTGAACCGTATTGCGGGAAACCTTCAAGGGCATTTATTACTGATACACGGAGATCAAGATCCGGTCGTAGTCTGGCAACACAGCTTGTCTTTTTTAAAAAGTTGCATTCAATCCGGAACATATCCCGACTATTTTGTATATCCGGGACACTTCCACAATGTATTGGGGTCTGATCGGGTACATTTATATGAAAAAATAACTCGGTATTTTGACGATTATTTAAAATAAACTAAGAAAAACAGACAATAATGAACATTTTGTTATTAGGATCAGGAGGCCGGGAAAACGCTCTGGCATGGAAAATAAAACAAAGTCCGAAAGTAAATAAATTATATATTGCCCCGGGCAATGCAGGAACAGCGGCGATCGGCATCAATATAGCTCTGTCGGCATCCGATTTTGACGACATCCGTCAGTTTGTCCTCGACAATAATATAAATATGGTCGTAGTAGGGCCTGAAGATCCATTGGTAAAAGGTATATACGATTATTTCAAAAACGATCCGGAATTAAATAAAATTCCGGTAATAGGACCATCAAAAGAGGGTGCGCGACTCGAAGGGAGCAAAGACTTCGCCAAAGCATTTATGATGCGTCATCATATCCCCACCGCCCGCTATGCAAGTTTCACAGCCGAACAGTATGATAAAGCATGTGCTTTTCTCGATACATTAGAAGCTCCATATGTACTGAAAGCCGACGGACTGGCAGCAGGGAAAGGTGTGTTGATCATTCCCGACTTGAACGAAGCGAAACGGGAATTGAAAGAAATGCTCGACGGGATGTTCGGAGAAGCGAGCAGCACGGTCGTCATAGAAGAATTTTTATCTGGAATCGAATGCTCGGTCTTCGTTCTTTCCGATGGCAATTCTTATAAAATACTCCCTGAGGCAAAAGACTACAAACGGATCGGAGAAGGTGATACCGGATTGAATACGGGAGGTATGGGCGCGGTTTCTCCCGTACCGTTCGCTGATGCCGAATTTATGAAAAAAGTTGAAGACCGCATCGTAAAACCGACAATAGAAGGCCTGAAAGCCGAAAATATCGAATACAAAGGTTTTATATTCCTCGGTCTTATCAATGTGAAAAACGAACCGATGGTAATAGAGTATAACGTGCGAATGGGAGATCCTGAGACAGAAGCGGTAATGCTCCGTATAGCTTCCGATTTGGTAGAACTATTCGAAGGTGTAGCCGAAGGCAAACTATCCGAAAAAGAACTCCGAGTCGATCCTCGCTCCGCAGTAACGGTTATGCTCGTATCGGGAGGTTATCCGGGCAATTACGAAAAAGGGAAAATAATCACCGGAATCGACCAGATAAACGACAGTATCTTATTCCACGCCGGGACAGCATTGAAAGACGGGGACATCATCACGAACGGAGGTCGCGTTATCGCCGTAAGTTCTTACGGAAAAGATAAAAACGAAGCTCTTGCGACATCATTTAAGAATGCGGAAAAAATCTCTTTCGAAAAGAAATATTTCCGCCACGATATAGGTTTTGACCTTTAACAATATGAGGGAAGACAAGCTATACAATATTTCGGGCAGTACTACCACCATTACATTCAGTGTGGTAGCTGCCTGTTTGTTATCTTTGGTAGCTTACTTCTTTTACGAGCCGCAGGTATCCAGCACAGAAGGCTTGCTGTCTTTTTTGTTCAACAGAATACATACCGAGCATATCCGTATTATTATCAATCTGGGAGCAATCTTGATAAGCAGTTTATTACTCCTATGGATCAATAACGTATATACGATCGTAAGAGCGCATTCATCGCTTCCTCTGTTATTTTTCTTATTATTCGAATGTTCCAATCCTGAACTGACGTCAGAATTACGAATCGGTAATATTCTCGTACCGGTAGTTTTATTGTCCATAGCACTTCTTTACAGTACATATCAAAATATTCGTCCGCAAAATCAAGCTTTTACCTTTTCCCTGCTTATTACAACCGGTTTTCTGTTTTGGACACCGTTAATATTCTTTCTTCCGATATTCTGGATCGGATTGTATCAAACCCGAGCATTGAGCTCTAAAACATTTTTTGCATCTATAACCGGAATTATTACGGTTTTATGGCTTTTTTACGGAGGACATCTCATTTGGAACTATCCGCTATCACTCAACGAAATATCCGACAGTATCGGATCGGTACATTGGTTGCACGATGAAGGAGAATTTTTTCAACTATTATATCTCTTACCGACAATCGCTATCGGATTCATTGCAGGCATAAGCAGCCTTTATAAGCATTACAGCGACAAAATATGTACTCGCGTTTACAACGAGTTTATCAATGTCTTATCTGTGTATACAACAATATTCATCGGGTTGAATATTTCGGAGTTTTACAACTTCCTGCCTTTTTTAAATGTATATGTAGCAATACAAGCATCACACCTCTTCAATAATATTACCAACAAGGCAATGGTTTATTTGTTCTATACCATTATATTCATTTATCTATTATTCTATTTATGGATTTTATTGCAGGACTTAGTGAGTGGGGTTATATAGGGCTTTTTATAGCAGGTTTTCTTGCCGGAAGCATTCTTCCGTTTAGTTCAGAAGTCGTATTAGGTCTGCTGCTATATGCCGGATACAATGAATGGGGATGTCTCGCTTCGGCGACTGCCGGAAATTGGCTGGGAGGTGTAACCTGCTATTATATAGGACGACTGGGAAAGGTCGAATGGATAGAGAAATATCTGCGCATTAAGAAATCGAGTTTGGATAAAACTCAAAAATTCTTACAAGGTAAAGGAGCTCTGATGGCCTTTTTCGTCTTTCTTCCTGCCGGAGGAGATCTGATCATCGTCACATTAGGGCTTATGCGTGCCAATGTGCTTATTACAAATTTATCGATGCTTGCGGGCAAATTTCTCCGTTATTACTGTGTTGCCAAAGGCATCGACTTCTTTATGTAGATTTTAAATGCCTGTCTAAATTTTACCCGGAGTCAACTTTGAAAAGCTCTTTATCGGAAAATTTGAACAGCCTCTTAGAGCCTGTCTAAATTTTGCTCGGGTCAGATTTGAGAGTTTCTTTCGAGGATATTTTTCTGTTTTCAGGAGGAGGATAGCGGGCTATCTGACGAGGGAAAACGGGAAAAAAGACCGGAAGAAAACGCAAAGATGACCTGATAATATTTTCTAATTGGAAAATTTACAACTGGCTCTTACACCACTAAACAAAAAAAGATTTTTACAGAATATACATTGAAATAAAAAAAATTGTATCTTTGTCCACGTCAAAAAGAAATGCGGCAGTAGCTCAGTTGGTAGAGCATCAGCTTCCCAAGCTGAGGGTCGCGGGTTCGAGTCCCGTTTGCCGCTCTTGATAAACGGCTATTTGCATATTTTGTAAATAGCTGTTTTTTATTCCATGATAGGTTTTGAACATTTATGTAAACTAATCCTTAAACCGAGAAATACCCTCAAAAGAAATTCTCAAAACTGCCCCAAGCAAAATTAAATTCGCTATGCCAAAATAAGATCTATAATAAACAATATAGCGAGAATATACATCGTAAGGGTAATCTGCTTATGTTTCCCGCTAAACAACTTCAACAACACATAACAAAGCAATCCTAAAATGATACCGTTGGCAATCGAATAGGTCAGTACCATCATAATAATCGTAACAAAAGCCGGAAGGGCTTCTGAAATATCGGACAAATTTATTTTACCGATAGAATCCATCATAAATACTCCGACTAAAACAAAAGCTCCGGTCGTAGCTGCTCCGGGTATCAATAGAAAAACAGGAGCAAAAAAGAGCGCCAGAATAAAAAGCAAACCGGTAATCAGAGAAGTAACGCCCGAACGCCCACCCTCTGCAATACCCGAAGCACTTTCTACATAAGTCGTGACAGTAGAACTTCCTAACATAGAACTGATCGTAGTCCCGATAGCATCGGACATCATGGCTTCCTTCACATGAGGAATATGCCCGTCCTTATCCATAATTCCTGTTTTCGTAGCAAGTCCGACCAAAGTTCCCAGCGTATCGAATATATTCATAAACAACAATGTGAAAATGATAATTGCCATATCTAAAGTAAAGAAGCCTTCAAAATCGAATTTACAAAATGTAGGGGCTATGGAATGAGGCATGGAAACGGGTATAAAATTTTCCGGTATCTCGGTAACACCTAACGGTATACCGGCAATCGTACACAAAAGAATGCTGTAAAACAGAGCACCTTTTACCTTCTTTATCAATAATACGGCACTCAGCAATATTCCGAAAATAGCTAATAAAGATATAGGAGTAAAATGTCCTAATGCCACGAATGTCGAAGGATTCGATTCTATAATGCCGGCATTCTTCAGTCCGATAAAAGCGATAAACATTCCTATACCGGCAGATATAGCGTGCCTGAGATTCACCGGAATGCTATTCAGTATTATTTCTCTGACATTTAACAGTGTAATTAATATAAATATAAGTCCTTCTACAAACATCGCTGCCAATGCCGTTTCCCAAGAATAGCCCATACCCTGCACTAAGGTAAAAGCAAAGAAAGCATTCAGCCCCATACCCGGAGCTTGGGCGAAAGGTAATTTTGCCATACAGGCTAACAAAAGCGTAGCGATAGCGGCAGCAAGGGCTGTGGCGGTAAAGATCGCACCTTTATCCATTCCCGTAGTACTCAACATTGCCGGATTTACAGCCAAGATATAACTCATCGTCAAAAAAGTCGTAATCCCCGCAATAATCTCTGTCCGGAGGTTCATCGTCTGCTTATTGAACCCGAATATTTTTTGTAACATACACAAAGCAGTATCGTATTTATAATCGAATAATGAGCTTATTATTCAGGTTACAAATGTAATAAAAGTATTACTCCTTGTTTTAATTTTTAGATAAGAAAGGTATATCAAACCAATATATTTTCTCTTAAAGAGATGTTTTAAATTTTCCAAAAAAATCGATGTTCAAGAACATCGATTTAAAATTTTATATACATTTGCTACATATTTATGGCGGTGTAGTGTAGTGGCCTAGCATGTAACATTCTCATTGTTGAGACCCGGGTTCGATTCCCGGCTCCGCTACAAAAAAAGAGGTTATCCGAATGGATGATCTCTTTTTTGTTTTTCCCAAAGGGTGTGCTCTTCTAAAATAAAAACGTTGCATGCTCCATTTTTGTAAAACGTTAATTGTACCACTTTAGGGTCTGTTTAAAGTTTAATCTGATCAAAAAGCGTATATTTGTAAAAACGGCAGAATATGGAAACGACAGACATAATAAAAAAATTAATCGCTGAAAACAGATTGGAAGAGGCTATCGAATTGCTCAATCGGCGTATCGAACAAAATGAGAAAGACGATGAAGCGTATTATTTGTTAGGTAATATTTTTAGAAAAAAAGGAGACTGGAAACAAGCGACTTTTTACTATTTAAGCGCTACGGAGATAAACCCCGAAAGTCCGGCCAAACAGGCTCAAGAGGTACTTGTCGACATCCAAAATTTCATGAATCCGGATTTTAATCCATAATCATAAAAAACGAGCTGTCCACTATAAAAATGAGACAGCTCGCTTTCTTTCTACTACTCTTTATAATATTATCGCAACGGATGATATTCCACAAAAGCCTCTATCGCCTCGTATGAAGCCAAACCAAGACTGGTATATAAGTCTGCCGTTGCCTTATTTCGGTCTTCTGCCCGTTGCCAGAAAAGACGTTCGTCATCACCAAGGAACGGAGCACTCTCCATTTGCGACTGATGTTTCAAAATAGAATTCCGTTTTTGACGTAACTCTTCCGGACTGATAGGCACAGCCATCTCAATATGGTCGATTTCCCATTCTGCCCATGCACCGCGATACATCCATATACGGCAATTCTTCATCCATTCCTCATCCTTGATATCGTCAATAGCCGCAAGAACCGCATCCAAACAAACACGATGAGTGCCATGAGGGTCGGCCAAGTCTCCGGCAACAAAAATTTGATCCGGCTTAATTTTCTCAAGAAGATCCTTAACAATATCTCTGTCCGCCTCGGTCAAATCTCCTTTTTTAATTGTCCCCGTTTCATAAAACGGCAAATTCAGGAAATGGACATTTTCCGGTTTTACACCGATATAATTACATGCAGTACGCGCTTCTCCCTGACGAATCAATGTTTTCAGATGGCGAATATCGGGTGTATCTATGTCCCCGTCTTTTTTCTCTTTTACAAATTTGGTTATTTCCGCATGTTTAGCCATAAATTCCGGAGTATCGAAGCAAAAATCTTTTGCGATTCCCCCCATAAGCATTACATAACGCATCATATCTTCGTCTCCGACTGCGATATTTCCCGATGTTTCATAAGCAACATGTACATCATGATGTTGATCTACCAGACGTTTTAATGTACCTCCCATAGAGATCACATCGTCATCAGGATGCGGACTGAATACAATAACTTTCTTAGGATAAGGTTTCGCCCGTTCGGGTCGGAAAGTATCATCGGCATTCGGCTTTCCACCCGGCCACCCGGTAATAGTATGCTGCAAATCATTAAATATTTTGATATTTACATTATATGCAGAACCGAAAAGCGCCAACAATTCGCTCAAACCATTATCATTATAGTCTTTATTCGTTAATTTCAAAATAGGTTTGCCCGTAATGCGACAAAGCCATACGATAGCCCGACGAATCAATTTATCATCCCATTCGCAAGAAGTAACTAACCAAGGAGTACTTAAACGTGTCAGGTGTTCTGCTGAAGAAAGATCTAAAACGAATTTAGACTCTTTATGGGATTGCAAAAAACTTGCCGGAACTGTATCGGATGCAGGAGCTTCGATCGCTTGTCTCACATAGGGACTTATTGTCTCGCCCCAACCTACGACAATCACTTTTTTCGCACCCAAAAGAGTCGAAATACCCATCGTGATAGCACTATGAGGAACGGCCTCATTGGAGTGGAATAATTTTGCAAAATTGTGGCGAGATTCGCTACCTAACAACATCAGACGTGTAGAAGAATTGATTTGAGAACCCGGTTCGTTAAATGCCAAATTCCCAGAAGGACCAAACTCCACCAATGTAAGATCAAGTCCGCCTAATGTCTCGATTTTCTTTTCATAATCTTTGCAAAAATCGAAAATCGACTCTTTAGCAATAGTTCCATCCGGAGTATATACATTTTGAGGATCGATATCTATCAAATCGATCAATACTTCATGCAATAACTTTGATGTTCCGGGAGCATCTGCCTCTAATGGAAAAAACTCGCTGACATTAAATATAATAGTATTAGAGAAGCTTAAACCTTCATTTTGATGCATACGCACCAATTCGCGATATACACCATGAGTTCCAGCTCCTGATCCTAATGCTAAAACACAAAAACGTCCCTCTTTCTCACGGGTACGCATTAAATCGGCAACTTCACGAGCTACTTGCAATGCTCCCTCTTCGGAGCTTTCATAAATTTCAGTAAAAACTTTTTCAAAACGCGTAAGAGCGGTAAGTTCAAACGCATTATCCGGCCGATAGTAGCGTTTCGGCGTTCTGTCTAATTTGATTTGAGAGCTTAAATTTGCTTTCATAGTATGGGGTTTATTAAATTTAGAGTAACAAAGATATATATTATTACCCACAAAAAGTACATTCATTTTTATAAAGGTTGTGCCAAAAACAATAATTTGATACGATTTTACCTTATTGTATCGTTTTTAATAGTTAAATTTACGTACTTTTGAAACAAGTTTGAATAAAACATACAAAAAGGAAATATCAACAAACATATAATAATATACTATGAGATTAATTATTCAACCGAACTACGAAAACGTATCGCGTTGGGCAGCCAATTATGTTGCCGCCCGGATCAATGAGTTTAATCCGACAGAAGAAAAACCCTTTATCTTAGGTCTGCCGACCGGATCTTCACCTCTGGGAATGTATCGGAACTTAATCGATTTGAACAAAAAAGGAATCGTATCATTCAAACATGTAATAACTTTCAATATGGACGAATATATCGGACTCCCGAAAGATCATCCCGAAAGTTACCACTCTTTTATGTGGAATAATTTCTTCAGCCATATCGACATTAAACCGGAAAATGTCAATATATTGAACGGAAATGCTGAAAATCCTGAAGAAGAATGTGCCCGATACGAAGAAAAAATAAAATCGTTAGGAGGTATAGATCTTTTCTTAGGGGGGATCGGCCCGGACGGACATATAGCATTCAATGAGCCGGGATCTGCTCTTACTTCACGTACTCGTGTCAAAACCTTGACTCATGACACGATTATTGCAAATTCAAGATTTTTCAATAATGATGTGAACTTAGTTCCGAAAACAGCTTTGACAGTAGGTGTCGGTACGGTAATGGACGCTAAAAGTGTCTTGATTATTGTCAATGGACACAACAAAGCTCGTGCATTGCGTCATGGTGTCGAAGGAGGTATCAGCCAAATGTGGACAATCAGTGCTCTGCAAATGCATCCTAAAAGCATTATTGTTTGTGATGATGCGGCTACTGACGAATTGAAAGTCGGAACATATAAATATTTTCTCGATATAGAAAAAGATAATTTAAATCCGGATTCTTTGCTCTAAATCAAAATAAACCAAGCAATAAAAGAGACGCGATCAATAAATTGATCGCGTCTCTTTTATTGCTTGATAATCAATTTATTTATAATCTTCAAGATTAGTCAAAGCCATATCCCCCGATTTATTGAATTCTTGATGAAAGGCAAAACATGCTTTCAAATTATGTGGAGTATGTCCACCTTTTTCAAGTTTAAGATAATCCCACAATAATTGTTTATACATAGGATGAGCACAATTTTCAATAATCAACTTCGCTTTTTCGATCGGAGATTTTCCCCGTAAATCGGCGACCCCTTGTTCGGTCACCAAAATACTCACCGAATGTTCACTATGATCGAGATGCGACACCATTGGTACGATAGCACTGATTTTTCCGCCTTTGGCAACAGAAGGACACGTAAAGATCGATAAATAGGCGTTACGGGTAAAGTCTGCAGAACCTCCGATACCGTTCATCATCTTATTACCGGTGACATGGGTACTGTTTATATTCCCGAAAATATCGGCTTCAAGAGCCGTATTTATTGTTATCAAACCAAGTCGTCTTACAACTTCAGGACTATTGGAAATTTCTCCCGGACGTAATACGATCTTGTCTCTGAAAAAGTCTATATCTTGATAAATTTCATCTAAAACGGCCGGACTGACAGTCAATGAACATCCGCTGGCAAACTTACACTTACCGGTTTTCATCAATCCGATAACGGCATCCTGTATTACTTCGGTGTACATTTCAAAAGCCGGAACATCCGGGCTATTTCCCAATCCGCCTAATACGGCATTTGCAATGTTTCCTACGCCAGACTGCAACGGTAAAAACTCTTTGGGAATCAAACCCGCTTTTAGCTGAGAAACTAAAAAGTTGCAAACATTATCTCCAATACGAGTTGTCACCTCGTCTGCCGGAGCAAATTCCTTCACACCATCCGGAAGATTTGTCTCCACGATTCCCACAATCTTTTTCGGATCTACTTGTATATAAGGTTTACCGATACGGTCACTGGGTTTATACACCGGAATTTCACGCCGGTATGGAGGATCGGCAGGTTGATAAATATCATGAAATCCTGCTAACTCCTTCGGGTTATGACTATTAAGCTCTATAATAATCTTATCGGCGAGCTGGCATACTGTAGGTGCTATGCCTACACCTGTACCCAATATGATTTTACCATCTTCAGAAACATCTGTAGCTTCAATAACTGCAACATCGATTTTTCCTAAAAAACCATATCTCAAGTTTTGAGCCAGATGAGAAAGATGCATATCATAATAAGACATTTCCCTGCTGTTTATCACATTCCGGCTATCTTTATGCGATTGATAGGGTGTACGGGTCTTTATCGCTTTAGCTCTGGATAAAGCCCCATCAAGGGAATCATTCGTTGAAGCTCCGGTAAAAACGCCGATTGCAAAAGGACGTCCGGCATCGTGTTCTTCTTGTGCCTTTTTTGCTATTGCTGCGGGCACGACTTTAGGTGTTCCCGCAGCCGTGAAACCACCAAATCCCACATTATCATCGTGATGAATATATGAGGCGGCTTCTTCTGCCGAAATAACTTTAAATGACATATTTGTGTTAGATTTTATATGAACCAATTGTGTTTTTAATTTTCAGAACTTTTTTGCCAAAATTTCAGAAGCAATTACAGCTTTTCGAAGCTCATCCGAACCATAAGGCAGTAACTCCGAATTATTCGGAATATTATAAGCATCATCCGAAATAGTGGATTTCTTTTTTACGTTCTCGGAAATCTTTTTTGAAACTTCCGGTTGAGAAGATGATTCTATATTCGTAATCTCTATCTTCTTCTTTTCTTTTTCAGCCTTCACAACTGGCTGTACAGGAATCTGCTGTGAAGGTTCTGAAGGGAACAGATCCTCCCACGTCAAAGGACGATTTACCGGATGTTTTATCTCTTCTTCCGGAATATACGCTTCATCCTGATCTATCTTTTTTTTATTGGCATCAATTTGCTTCTGTGCACTCTTAGCAATCGCTCTGACGATAAATATAAAAATAAGAAGAACGTAAATCCACAAATTCTCCATAGCTTTTCGTATTTTTGTTCCCAAATGTACAAAATAAAGCTGATAAACAAACGGAAGACTTTCAAAATTTATATCAAAGCTATCAGATATAACAATCTGAAGATCGGTTATGTAAAGTCGATATGAAACAGATCATAAATAAAGGTCGGTTAAAAACGTCTATATAAATTTAAATCGACGATATAAAAAAATTAAGGGCAATTTCACAACTGCCCTTAACAGATTTAACCTAAACCTTAACTATGAAAAAATTTCATATATTGTTAGATGCAAAAGTATAAATAAATTTTTAAAAGCAAGCATTATATATTATTTTTTGTTAGGTTTTTATCTAAAAAAAATACATAATACCATTTCTAACTATAAAAATATATCCAAATGAAAGAAAACTCCGAAGCAGACTTTAAATCTGCGACCGAGCAGGCAACAGAAAAAAAACTGTTTATCGAAACTTACGGTTGTCAAATGAACGTAGCCGATAGCGAAGTTGTAGCTTCTATTATGCAAATGGATGGATATGCACTGTGCGACTCCATCGAGGAAGCCGATGCTATTCTGGTTAACACCTGTTCTATTCGAGATAATGCCGAACAGAAAGTTTTATCCCGTCTTCAATATTTCAACTCTTTACGCAAAAAGAAAAAAAATCTGGTAATCGGAATACTCGGTTGCATGGCAGAACGGGTAAAAGAAGAATTATTAGAGAAACATCATGTCGACTTAGTCGTAGGTCCGGACGCCTACCTTGACCTACCCAATTTGATCGGAGCTGTAGAGCAAGGGGAAAAAGCAATTAATGTAGATCTTTCAACAACAGAAACTTACAAAAACGTAATACCTAAACGAATCGGAGGAAACCGCATTTCAGGGTTCATCTCTATCATGCGAGGTTGTAACAATTTCTGCTCTTATTGCATTGTTCCTTACACTCGTGGACGCGAACGTAGTAGAGAGCCCGAAAGCATACTTAAAGAATTGAATGACCTGAAAGACAGAGGATTCAAAGAAGTAACTTTATTAGGTCAAAATGTAAATTCGTACATATTCATCCGACCTGACGGTGAAAAAATAGATTTTCCGGCATTACTCGCCTTAGTTGCAAAAGAAGCTGGTTCTGGAATACGCATAAGATTTACGACCTCACATCCCAAAGATATGAGCGATGATATTTTATACACGATTGCTGCAAACCCGAATATCTGCCACCATATACATTTACCTGTACAATCAGGAAGCAACCGCATTTTAAAATTGATGAATCGTAAATATACCCGGGAATGGTATCTCGACCGAATCGCCGCTATTCGCCGGATAATTCCCGATTGCGGGATTACAACAGATATGTTCAGCGGATTTCATTCTGAGACGGATGAAGATTTTGCAGAAACCTTATCCTTAATGCAAACAGTAGGCTTCGACGCTTCTTTCATGTTTAAATATTCGGAGCGTCCCGGCACATACGCTTCTAAACATCTGCCGGATAATATTGCAGAAAAGATTAAAATAAAACGATTGGAACAAATGATCGATCTACAAAATAAACTATCTGCAGAGAGCAATAAACGGGATATAGGCAAAACTTTCGAAGTTTTGGTTGAAGGATATTCCAAACGTTCGAGAGAAGACCTGTTCGGACGCACCGGGCAAAATAAAGTTGTCGTATTCCCGAAACAAAACTACCATATCGGAGATTTCGTGCAGGTAAAAATCACGGATGCCTCGTCAGCAACATTATTAGGGGAAGCGGTAAATTAATCTATAAAAAACGCATATAATAAATATTGTATGCGTTTTTTATTATTCTACGGATAAGAATTCCTTCCATATATCTTTTATTGTCTTACGCAAAATCGGATGATACAAATCCGGAGCGATTTCGACAAGAGGTTCAAGAACAAAACGCCTTTCCTGCAAAAGAGGATGCGGCAGTTCTAATCGGTCGTTTTTTAATATCTCAGTATTAAAAAACAAGATGTCGATATCAATACAGCGGTCCTGATATGAACCATGACTTTTTATTTTACGTCCTAAATCTT
Organism: uncultured Coprobacter sp.; assembly: GCF_947855755.1. Classification (NCBI taxonomy): domain Bacteria; kingdom Pseudomonadati; phylum Bacteroidota; class Bacteroidia; order Bacteroidales; family Barnesiellaceae; genus Coprobacter; species uncultured Coprobacter sp. Next base: position 72,662 of record NZ_CANUAR010000006.1, on the reverse strand, counting down.
TCTCTATGGACTGTGTCAAATCCAATACAGAAATAGCATCTTGTTCTGTATCGACTCTTAAGGCAGCATTCAAAAAGGGATATCGGGAAATAAATCCCCAAGGTTCGGTTTCATAAAAGGCGGATAGAGAAATAACTTTCCCTATCCGCCTTTCTATCTCATCTACCGCACGAGTCAAATAATATTTCCGGTCTCCCAGATTAGACCCCAAAGCGATATAAACAATATTCATTTCCTATATTTTAAATGATCAACATAGCATCCCCATAAGCACCGAACCGATAACCTTCTTTCAATGCCTTGTCATACGCATCAAGTACAAGATCATACCCTCCGAATGCAGCTACCATCATCAACATGGTAGAAAGCGGCATGTGGAAATTGCTGACCAAACTGGTTGCCACCGTAAAATCATAAGGCGGAAAAATAAACTTGTTAGTCCAACCGCTATAAGGCTTCATGTGACCATCGGTACTTACCGTGCTTTCGATAGCTCTCATCACAGATGTTCCCACAGCACAAACTTGTCGGTTTTCGTCTTTTGCCTTATTTACAAAAGCGACCAACTCGGGCGTTACCAACATTTGCTCCGAGTCCATTTTGTGCTTGGTAAGATCTTCCACATCTATTTCACGGAAATTCCCTAAGCCGGAATGAAGCGTAAGAAATCCGCTCTCTATTCCTTTTATCTCCATACGTTTCAATAGCTCTCGGCTAAAATGCAATCCGGCAGCCGGAGCGACAACAGCACCTTCATTCTTTGCAAAAATATTCTGGTAACGATCTACATCATCCGGTTCTGCAGGACGATTTATGTAGCGGGGAAGCGGGGTTTCTCCCAACTTATAAAGTGCTTCCTTAAATTCTTCATGAGTACCGTCAAACAAGAACCGCAACGTACGTCCTCTCGATGTCGTATTGTCTATGACCTCGGCCACCATCGAATCATCTTCACCGAAATACAATTTGTTCCCGATGCGGATCTTTCGTGCCGGATCGACCAATACATCCCACAAACGATTTTCCTCATTCAATTCACGCAACAAAAATACTTCGATCTTCGCACCGGTTTTTTCTTTATTCCCGTATAATCTTGCCGGAAAGACTTTCGTATCGTTAAAAACAAAAACATCTTTATCATCGAAATATTCAAGTATATCTTTGAATATACGATGTTCTATTTCACCTGTATTACGGTGCACGACCATCAAACGCGATTCGTCTCTGTTTTTTGCCGGGTATTTAGCTATCTGTTCCTCGGTAAGCTTAAATTTGAATTGCGATAATTTCATTTGTATATCAATTTTATTTCCGAAAAAGCACTGTTCTCTTTTAAAAAGACATCACTTCATGCCGGAATATTCTACTTTATTTTTCTTTACTATCAACCTCTGTAAAAACAGCCTTTTCGACCAGTTCATCGATCTGGTCGACCTGCAAACAATCTTCCAGACGGATATCACCTACTCGGGTACGAACCAAACCGATCAAATGAGCTCCACTGCCCAACGCCTGTCCGATATCCCGTGCTAAAGCCCGTATATAAGTACCCTTACTGCAAACCACCCTGATTTTTATTATATCAGACTGATACTCGAGCAATTCTATCTCATCTATAACAAGCTCTTTCGCTTTCAGTTCTACATCTTCACCTTTACGTGCAAAATCATAAGCTCTCCGTCCATCGATCTTGCATGCGGAATAAACCGGAGGAACTTGTTGAATAGAACCGACAAACTGCCTTAAAACCGTTTCTACACCTTCACGGGTTATGTGTCCGGTCGGATAAACCGCATCTATTTCCGTCTCCCTGTCAAAAGATGGTGTTGTTGCTCCTAACTGTAAAGTTGCAACATATTCTTTTGTCTGGTACTGAAAACTCTCTATCAACTTCGTCGCTCTCCCGGTGCAAATTATCATTACCCCCGAAGCCAACGGATCAAGAGTCCCGGCATGTCCGACCTTTATCTTCTTTATTTTCAACTTTCGCGAAATCCGCGTACGCACTATCTTAACCAGCTTAAAAGAGGTCCAATACAGAGGCTTATTGAAATAGAGAACTTCTCCTTCTAAAAAATTCATCAGCTTATTTCCAAATTATACCCTAACAACATCAGCACAATGATGATACCCCCTACGATAATACGGTAATATCCGAATGCTTTGAATCCGTATTTCGTCACAAAACTGATAAAAAATTTAATTGCCAATAGAGCCACGATAAACGCTACTACATTACCAACTATCAAAGTCAGTAAATTATCTTGCAATACCTGCATTCCATTTTCGGAAGTCAACAGTTTCAATAATTTATATGCCGTAGCTGCAAACATGGTAGGGACAGCCAGAAAGAAAGAAAATTCAGCTGCATTCTTACGGGTCATTTTCTGAGCCATTCCTCCGACAATTGTCGCCATCGAACGAGATACACCCGGAATCATAGCGATACATTGGAACAACCCTACATTGAAAGCTCTCTTCAACGTCATGGTCTGATCGGGTGTCGTTTTACTGAACCACTTATCGACAAACAGCATTACAATACCCCCGATAACCAGCATTACGGCAACAACCGTAACGCTTTCGAGCATCTCGTCTATTTTGTCACTGAACAATAATCCGAAAAACGCAGCAGGTATAAAAGCGATAAACAGCTTCCAATAAAAATCGTATTTATATAAAAACCGTTTGCCATATTCTATCCAACGGGCAGATCCTTTTTTTCCAGAAACTGCTTCTGAATCGAATATTTTACAAGGATTTAACTTAAAGAACCGTTTCCAATATAATACGACTACCGACAAGATCGCCCCAAACTGAATAATCACAGTAAATGCTTTTACGAAGTCACTGCTCGGGACTCCTAATATATTCTGGGCTATGATCATGTGACCGGTAGAAGAAACCGGGAGAAATTCGGTCAATCCTTCTACAATCGCTATAATAATGGTCTGAAACCAACTTAATTCTTCCATATACTATCGTACTGCGTTTTATTTCGATTTTTTCATGATTGCGTAAATCATAAACACAAATCCGGCAAACGCAATACCGGGGGCTAATACGATACGTCTGAAACTGAAGATATCCGGATTATAATGTTCCGGAGTAGATCCGGGACCTGCCATCAAAGCAAACCCCAAAATAATCACAGCAAAAGCGACACCGATCAAAATCAGGTTCTGCTTCCCTAATGCAAAATCTTTTGTATCCATCTATATTTATTTTCTATGGTTCTAAACATAATATAAATTATCCCGATCCATCCGGATATAACGATTTACAGCAAACCATGCAGAAATCGCAGTAAGCACAACTCCCAATAAAAGTACAATCACAAATACCCAGAAAAGAGAGTTGATATCGATCAATGTGTACAGATTATCAAATTCGGTCAGCAAATAATAGACACACCCGGAGAGTAAAGCCATTGCTATAAATGCACCGATAATTCCGTTTATGATATTGGATATGATGAACGGTTTACGAATAAAGGCAGGAGTCGCTCCTACTAATTTCATAGTATGAATAATAAAACGCTTAGAATAAGCACTGAGACGTATCGTATTACTGATCAAGGCAAATGATATAAGCATCAGCACAACGGCTAACCCCAAAAGCATGAAACTTATGCGACGAATGTTGTCATTTACCAATTGTATCAAGTCTTTCTGATAGACTATATCATCGATCGCTACAGTTCCTTTCCTTAACCCTTTTTCGATCCACGTCAGGCTATCCGGATGAGCATAATCCGAACGAAGTTTCACCTCGATGGAGGCTTGCAACGGATTAAAGCCCAATAAATCTTTCGGATTTTCACCTAATTCGACCTCCAGCTCTTTCAAAGCATCCTCTTTCGATATATATTGAGTCGCTCTCACATAAGGAGCTATATCGAGTTTTTTTTGTAACTTTTTAACCTGCGATTCTTTCACATCCTCTTTCAAAACAATAGAGAATCCCATGTTTTCCTTCACATACATCGAAAGACGTGTTGCCAATATACCCATAAGAACAATGATTCCCAAGATAAAAAGTACCAAGGAAATACTGATAGTCGAGGTCAGGCGCGCATTAAAGAACGTAATATGTCGTCCGGATTTCGATTCGCTCATTACTTTATTCGCAATAATTCAAAAATACAGCATCGAAAAGCTCAGGAAAGAAATCTAAGAAATAGAATCATATATACAGAAATACCGATAGTCTTTTTAAAAAAATTCCCGAACCGGGTAACCGATATGATTTTACCAATTAACGATATATTTTGTTTTACTTTCTATCTCTATTATTCTCAGACTTCCGCGACACCTCAATTATAATTAAAATAATATAAGTACGCTTTTACCCGAAATTTGAGGCAAAATAACAAATAATAAACGAATTACGGCATTTTTATTTACTATTTTTAACAAATTATTATCTCAACTTATTTTTTTCAAAATAAGGTCCTGCAATATGACGGAAGAAAAAGAATCCTAACACAACTAATACCAATGCAAATGTATAGGCCGCCGTATAATTCGACATATCGGCAATGCTTCCTCCGATCAAGACTCCTAAACCTAACCCCAAGTCCCATGCGGTAAAAAATGTAGAATTTGCAGTACCTCTTTGACTATGAGTAGCTAAATTGATAAAAAGATTCTGAAATGAGGGACAAATCAGCCCATATCCCATTCCTAAAACAGCAGCAGAGAAATAGTATCCCACAGGAGATTTCAGAAAAATAAAGACAGAGTAACCGATAACAAGAAACATAATTCCTACCGTTATCATATTGACAATCAATCCCCTATTCAGATATTTACCGGTAGTAAGCCGGGAAAATATAAGGCCGAAAGCCATCAGCATAAAGTACAACCCTGTACCCGAGTCTATTCCTACCTCCTCTTTCCCATATATGGCCAGATAAGTAGAAAGGACTCCGTAACTGAACGAGAGAAGGCAAAGAGAGATCGCTCCGGATACTCCTTTCACCAATAAAAAACGGTCGAGAGAGACATGTTCTTTTTCCGGCTGCATTTCAACGGAACGCTGTTTCAACGGCATTTTTATGGCAGTAATCAAAATGAAACCCAATATACAGGAAAACAAGGATAATAAAAATATCGAATCATAATTGCGGAATGCATCCAATATATATAATGATACGGTGGGACCCATCGCCATTGCTAAATTACTGCTTACACCATAATATCCGATCCCTTCTCCCCGCCGTGAAGACGGCATGACATCAATCGCCACAGTGCTGTTCGAAACGGTTACCATGCCGAATGCCAGACCGTGCATCGCCCTTATCACAGCAAAAAGGATCAATGTTCCGGCAAGCAAATATCCCCCGAAAAAAAGAGTAAATACTCCATAACAAATCAATTGTAACGGCTTACGAGGAAATGTATCGACCATATATCCTGCAAAAGGGCGGACAAAAAGGGCCGTTATCGTATAGGAAGAAAGTACAACTCCTACAGTTGCCTTATTCGCCCCGAACTGTTCTATCAAATACATAGGCAATACAGGTAACAACAGATAAAAAGCAAAAAACAGAAGAAAATTACCTCCGGCCACCGCTAAAAAGCTCCGAGTCCACAGCTTATCTTTTATCATAACACTTTCGATTTAGCACAATAATTTTCCGCATCTTGTGTCAAAAGCCATCTCAACGGAAAAATTCATGAATTTTTCGATGCAAAGGTAATAGTTTTCAAACAAAAATATTCAGCCGTCTCTTTGACTGTTTAAATTCTCCGATAAAGAAATTCGGTCAAGGTCTTCTTTACATTTTGTTTCGACAGTTATATCCGATCATAAAGCACAAGTTGAGACTCAGGTCCCATATTAAACAGCAAATCGAGAATGCTGGCATCGGGTATAAAACCCAACTTCGATGAAAAGACCTGATAATACGGTTGCAGACGAAATCTTTTATCAATCTCTTTTTTAGGATGTATCACATCTCTGAAATCATCTGTTTCGCTTCCTGTATAATCAACATATTCATCGCTATAAACAACATTGGGCGTTATTTCTAACAATCTGCATATTGTTTCCCGCAAAGACTCGTTCAAGTCGAATAGGAATGTCCCGGATAATTTTTTTTCAAAAAATGGAATAATATCATCTTGATAATACTCAAAAAAAGGAGAAGAACCGTATGCCGAAACAATAGCATTCCAATGCATGTGTTGCCAATTATCATGGTCAGAAATGCGAATATCCCGAGTAAGACACTTCGCCGTATCGGGCTTGATCACTGGAACAGAAAGAGGAATCAACCCGTTTGCACTGATTATATTGCAACGGTTACGATAAGTTTGCTTTACATAATTACAGCATTTCTCCACAATTATATGATCTCGGTTACACAATGTTTTATAATAAGAAACCGGAGCTAAATAAGCTGTAGAAAGACAAGCTGAAGTCATAATCAAAGAAATTTAAAAACACGGTCGAGACGAAAGCCTTTATAAAAAGGCTTACCGGAATCGAAGGAGAACCAAACGCAACTACCTTTACCGACCAGATGAGAATGGGGAAGAGCACCAAAACTTCGCGAATCCGTTCCCATCTCACGATTATCTGCTAATACCCAATAGTAAGGCTGAGAAAAACGATATGAAACAATTTCCGTTTCTCCTTCATAAATTCTTCCGTCACGCACTTGTACTTCTCTCCCTTCATATATACTCATCAACTGAGCTATAAAAGAAGCATTCTCGGCATTCACCGATGTAGCTTCTCCAAATGAAGGAAGCACAATCTGAAAATTATTGCGATCAAGATTAACTCCTTGTAAAAGATCAGGAGAAGCCAATAGGCTCTTGACTCTAAAATAGTCGTAACGAGACAAAAAATAGAGACTTTTTTTCCCAATCTTCGTTGAAACAGGATTGATATTCAACTTTAAAAACAAAGAATCTATCACCGACTTTACCGAATCGGCGCAGAAATAAGCATCAATCGCACGGAGTGGTTGAGCGACAATATCTCCATTAATACGTAAAATTCCTCTTTGCAAACTTACCGTATCTCCGGGAAAGCCAACGCAACGGGCGACTGTAATTTTTTTTCGATCTACCGGAATATCTCTTTCTAAAGAAGGAATATTAAAAACGACAATATCATTACGATCAGGGAATTTTCTGAAAAGATATATTTCAGGAATCCCCAAAGAAAAATATGAACGGATTTTCAATCCGGGAATCGTATCATGATAAAACGGTAATGAAAAAGGTGTTTGGGGCATACGCATACCATAACAACTTTTCCAAACCCAGAGATGGTCACCTTCTAACAGAGTATTTTCCATCTGATTAGCCGGAATACGAAATGATTCAGCACAGAAAGACCGTAAAAGCCATACCGACAATATAATTCCGACAATCAGCTTCCACGGAAATTTTCTCTTCTGTACATCTTCACTCTTCATGGACGGTTAATCCTTTGTCACGCATTTAAAGAAGCGCCCGAAACGAATACGACCGTCAAACCAACCTCTGTCTTTATCGATAGACAACCAGACAAATAACGGCTTGCCAACTATATGATCCTCAGGTACAAATCCCCAACTACGACTGTCCGCCGAATTATCACGGTTATCACCGAGCATCATGTAATAATTCATCTTAAATTGATACGTATCGGTCTCTTTCCCATTTATATAAATCTTTCCATCTTCCCTTACCTGCAAGTCGTTTCCCTCATAATTACGAATCACCCGTTCATAAATAGGCAGATTGTCTTGTGTAAGCTTCAACACAGCACCCCGTTCGGGAATCCAAACCGGTCCATAATCGGCTCGAGTCCATTTCTTATAATATCCTAAAGGGTAAGTATCTCCACCGAAATCTCCCGGTTCGGGAACTATTTTTGTTATAAACTTATAGTTTTTCAACTTATTTAAAGCTTCTTGAGTAAGGGGGAGACGATAAACCGGATTGAATCCCATATCGGCATTTCTCGGGAAACCCAAATATTCAAGAACATTATCATAACCACGATCTCCGCTAACGAGGAAACGATCGTCTTCACTGACATTCAATTCTCTGAAATTAGCTTCCCCCAGCCGAATATCCGGACTACTGGTCATTACGTAATAGTTAAGCTGCATTTCTTTAGGGTTTTTCAACGGTTTCCCATCGATATATACCTGATTATTGCGAACTTCAAAATTATCTCCGGGCATTCCTATACAGCGTTTTACATAATTTTCCCGACGATCTACCGGACGATAAACGATATCACCGAAAACTGCCTTATTATTGTTTACTGTTTCCCAACCTTCATTATAACAAAGCGTATAATAATCGGGATTCTGAACCTTTAATGCCACCGTATCGCCCGCCGGAAAATTAAATACGACAATGTCGTTGCGTTCTACCTGTCCCAAACCTTTCAGACGATGGTAAGGCCACTGCGGCCACTCTATATAGGACTTTGTGTTAATAATAGGCATCGTATGTTGTGCCAACGGAAAGGACAAAGGCGTATTCGGAACACGAGGTCCGAAACTTAACTTACTGACAAACAAATAATCCCCGACCAAGAGAGTCTTTTCGAGAGAAGAAGACGGGATTTTATAATTTTGGAAAAAGAACGTATTAATCAGATAAACGGCAACCAAAGCATACAAAATAGCATCGACCCACTCCATCGTTTTACGAGTAGCTTTATTTTTCGACTTCTTCCAAAACGTCCAAGGAATAAATCGAGTAATATATATATCGAACAAGACCAACAGTCCCGGCAAAATATAATAATTGTCAAGCCATATCGCAAAAGCTATATAAGCAATACATGCTATTGAAAAACGTATCCACCGACTTTTGCGTACACCAGACAAGCGACCTTTTTTCGGGGCTTCTTTTTCTGGAGATATGATTGTTTTTTCTTCTTCCATTATAATCGCGTGTTAATATTGTTTTTAAAACTTAAGCATGTCTTGCATCGTCAAAAAGCCTTTCTTGCCACAAGTAAATTCTGCGGCAACAACTGCACCCAAAGCAAACCCCATGCGGCTTTTGGCATCGTGAGTAATGCTGATCGTATCTACGTCCGATTCGTAAATAACCGTATGTATTCCCGGAACTTCACCTTCTCTTATTGAACAAATTTCTATCTCATCCTTTGCAGCTTCTTTTCCTTCAACCCATCTACTTTTCCGTTCTATATTATCGATCAGACCTTCTGCCAAAGTAATTGCCGTACCGCTGGGAGCATCTAATTTATGGACATGATGTGTTTCTACCATTCTCACATTATAAGCCGGAAAATCATTCATGATCTTTGCCAGATATTTATTGAGGGCGAAAAAAATATTTACTCCTAAACTAAAATTCGAAGCATAAAAAAAAGTCTGACCGTTTTTACAGGCTGCTTTTATTTCTGGCAGATGTTCGAGCCACCCCGTCGTACCCGAAACAACCGGAACTCCGGCAGCAAAAGCCCTGCGATAATTATCCATTGCCACAGCCGGCATAGAAAACTCTATGGCTACGTCAGCACTCTTGAATGCATCGGACGCAAAATCCTCCTGATTATTCACATCAATGACGGACACGATCTCATGTCCTCGCTGAAGGGCTATTTGCTCAATAGCATGTCCCATTTTTCCGTAACCTATTAACGCTATTTTCATCTGTTGTCTTTCTGTTTTAAAACATCTCACAAATCATCCGGCTTTTGCCGAATATTCTTTAATTTGCAAATATAATAAATTCAATCTGAAATTTCGATCTCAAAGATTTTTTCCGAAAATTCACAACATCCGGATAATCCTTTGACCGTCAAAATTATGATTCAATGGAAAAGTTGTTATATTATGTGTGGGAACATCGCCTTTTCGATAGTCAGAACTTGTTTACGACAAAAGGCGAAAAAATAGAAATTATCGATCCGGGACACCGAAATTCAGACTCCGGTCCTGACTTTTTCAATGCCAAAATCCGCATAGGAGAAAAGTTATGGGCAGGAAACGTCGAAATACATAAAAACGCCTCCGACTGGAAACATCATAATCATGACCATGATAAATCTTATGACTCGGTAATACTGCATGTCATAGAAAACGACGATACGGAAATAGTACGTTCTACCGGAGAAATTATACCCCAATTCATAATACGATATCCGGATATAATTAAAGACAATTATGAATTATTAATCCGTCAGGATAGTTTTCTTCCCTGTGGAGATCGCCTGCATGAATTACCAGTCCTTTTTTTGACAGACTGGATAACATCTTTAGCGATGGAACGCCTTCAGGAAAAAGCCCGACGAATATGCAACTGGTTAGAATCTTATAGAGGAAATTGGGAAGAAGTATGTTATATTACTTTATCCCGAAGTCTGGGTTTCGGTACCAATAGCGATGCCTTCGAACGGCTTGCCCGCAGTTTACCCTTACTGTTTATGCAAAAACATGCCGATTCTCTGTTCCAAGTCGAAGCTTTTCTTTTCGGACAAGCCGGATTACTCGACCCGGAATATTTTCCGAATGACGCTTACTACCAAAGAATGGTAAACGAATATGCATTTCTCAAGAATAAATTCGGTCTTTCTCCTTTAAATCCGGAATGCTGGAAATTCGCTCGACTTCGTCCGGCAAATTTTCCTCATCAGCGGATCGCTTTACTAGCACAGCTTATTCATCAAGGATTTTCCTTGTTTACACAAATTCGTGAAACGAATGATGAAAAATCTTTCCGACGACTGTTCGAGCTCTACCTAAACGGATATTGGGATACTCATTACTCTTTCGGACAGCCGTCTCCACAACGACCTAAAGCTTTGGGAAAAAATGCGGTAGATATTTTATTGATCAATACGGTAGCCCCGTTATTATATGCTTATGGAATAAAAATCGGAAACGAGGTTTATAACGACCGAGCCATGAATCTGCTGGAAAATATAAAAGCCGAACAGAACAGAATAATCCGGTATTTTTCCCAAGCAGGAATCAAAACCGATAATGCACTTGACAGTCAAGCTCTGATACAGTTACATACGGCTTATTGTGTACCTAAAAAATGCCTGTATTGCCGGATAGGGCACAAATTATTATCAAGCCCGATAAATCGTAAATAGAATATAACAAATCTCATTTCAGAGATTATTTAAGAATCGTTTAAATTTTCGTAAACCTTTTCTTGTTTTAATATGTTATTTCTAAGGAATACCCCAAATCGGAATTTCTTCAGAGACAGCACATTCTCAAACAGCATAAATTATATTTTTGTATGAAAACAATTAAAGGTACGATCACAGAACAAAATTTATTGAAAGCATTCGCCGGTGAATCTCAGGCAAGAAATCGCTATTCTATTTTTGCAGAGGTGGCTAAAAAAGAGGGTTATGAACAAATTTCCGGAATTTTTCTTGAAACTGCAGATCAAGAAAAGGCTCATGCAAAACGTTTTTTCGATTATCTTGAAGGTGGTATGGTAATGATTACTGCCGACTATCCTACCGGACCTGTCGGCAATACAGCCCAAAACTTACTGGAAGCAGCAGAAGGGGAAAAACTCGAATGGTCTTCTCTATATGCCGATTTCTCAGGAATAGCTGCCGATGAAGGTTTTAAGGATATTGCCGCAGCGTTTAAGATGATCGCTAAAGTGGAAGAGTTCCATGAATGGCGTTACCGTAAATTGCTTGCTCGGGTAGAAGATAAAATGGTATTCAAACGCGAAGAGCCCATTAAATGGCAATGTCGTAACTGCGGCTTCGTTCACGAAGGAAAAACTCCTCCCGAAAAATGTCCGGCATGCCTGCATCCGAAAGATTTTTTCGAACCTAAACGAGATAATTATTAATGGTGTATTTACGGAGCTCTACGGTTGTCTGAAATTTCGGACAACCGTATTTTTTTGACTATAAATATATTATTATCGTTCTTATTGCATAATAATTTATTTTTCTTATTTTTGTAAAATTAAGAATCCATAATGCAATCTCTATACATGAAAAACTATTCGATATTATATTTTCTAACGGTTATATTCTTTGCATGTAATAGTAAATCCGGTTCTCACAAAAGCACCGAACCCTCCGACTCTGCCCAAATTATCAAAATACAGAATACGATCGATACCACCGTTAATGGAGTAACTTTTAATGTTTCTTCCGTAAAACCGGCAGACTCTTTACTAAAGACATATCCGGTAAAAGATATGATGGAGTTGAAAATAGAGAAAAAAATATCTTTTTTACCGGATGAACATAAAAATGAACGCCTCATATATACTCGAAACAATGGATTTATAGAAACTTTACAATATTGCTATGACGAACACAGGCCGCTGAAACTGAGTCCGGACCATATCTGGACTTTGATCTGTCAGGCGACATCGATACACATAAACCAACATTATGATTCTCTTAAAAATATCATCTTTATAGATGAAAAGAAAGAAGAACTTATCATTCGAAACGACAGCCTCGAAAAAAATGCAAAATATTGGGGAACATTGATAAAGAATTTTTGCAATGAAACCAAGAATTATACCCGTAACGACCTTTATGATTTCTTTGTTCCGAACTTTTCGACCACAACCCCAGTTCAGACAACCGTTTACCAAATAACCCTTCTGGAAAGTTACAAAAAGAAATTCTCTTATGTAGGAGAAACCGGATGCGGTATTCCGAAAATAACAATTACGGGAACTCGAAAAGATTGGGTATGGATATTCGACCATCTATCTGATCTGGACAAACTCGGATTAACATGGTGGGGAGAGGAACTTAGACCTATAATAAAAGAGTTTATCAACGTTTTCGATGACAAAATCAATATCCCATTCTGGAATTCCATATATAAAGATGCCGCAGAATACGGAGCATTCTATATATCGGGTTGGATTATCAAGTTTTTTCCATATTTGCCGACAACAGGAGAGGATTTTTTAGGATATACTTCCGAAGGAAGTGCCAAATACGAGTTGGTATATCGCCTGAATCCCTATTTGCATGGAAACGATTACAAATTATCTACATTAGGAACAGAGAGTTTTCCCTCCGGTTTATCGCAAATAGACATTGAATGGATAAATTATTTTAAACGAACATTAACACAGATGGAAGCTTATTCCGGATTTTTCGGGGTGAAACAGTCACAAGATAAAACGCTCGAACCGTTTATTTCCTGGCTCGTATGCAAAAAAGATACTTCAAAAGTAAAAATGGATGTATCCGACGTATTATCTCTATCCCCTAAACATCACAACGATCCGCAATTATGGTCTCCCAGAATATGCAATGAATACACCGATTCGGCTATATATGACATTAAAAGATTCAAATCGCAGCAAGCAAGTCTTTTATTTATACGCAACGAATTGAACCGGAATAAAGAGAAATACCAACAACTGAATAATATCGATTTTTCCGGAGATACATTGCGTTTCGTCATAACTTGTGACGGTTCGGTAGCTCAAATAAAACTGAAAGGCCGCAATACGGAAAATAAGAAACTCATCGACTTTTTCGAAAGGGAGTTGACGACTTTACCTGAATCATGGATGCCCGCTCTCGCTCATCCCGATAAGGTCCTCGATTATTTCGATTTTTCAGAAGAAGAACTGAAATTGAAAGTAAAAGCCAATAGCGAATTGGAGATCATATTTTAGACAATCTCCTAAACAAGTTTAAACAGAAACAGGATCATATACAAACTCTACTGCACGGTCTTGCCGCAATGAAGCAGGCACGTCGATAAGTCGTTGATTGCGACTTCCCCGAAAAAATAAAGAGGTATCTTTCTGCGTTTCTACAAATCTGCCGTCAACCAATACATCTATATATGGCAATAAAAGGGACAAACGGAAAGAAGCAACGATCTCCTCATATAAATATCCGGTATAGCACCATATATTTTTAGAGGTTTCTTCTTTTATACGACGTGCTAATTCGGTAAAAGCTTCCGGCTGAAAGAACGGGTCACCGCCGCTAAAAGTCACATTGTCGAAATCATTGCTTTTTATTACGGAGAGAATTTCATTCAGCGACATTTTTTTTCCGTTACAAATATCCCATGATTGAGGATTATGGCAACCCGGACAACGATGCGGACAACCGGCCGAATAGACCGAAGTACGCAACCCCGGCCCATCGACAGTCGTATCTTCGACAATATCCAATATATATATATAATCAATCATGAACGACACGATCATTAAGTTCAGACAACTTTGCGTGATTCCAACGGTCTGTCGTTCCCACCAGATAACCCGTAATCCGCTGAAGCCGGTCTATCTCTTTGCTACCGCAATGAGGACAGGTATCGAGTCCGGCAGAGGCGTCTTCATAGCCGCATTGCATACAGCGGTTACGATTATGGTTTACTGATCCGTAACCGATATTGTATTTATCCATCATATCGACAACAGCCATAATCGCCTCAGGATTATGTGTAGCATCTCCGTCTATTTCGACATAAAATATATGTCCGCCACGAGTCAAGTCATGGTAAGGAGCTTCTATTTCGGCTTTATGTCTTGCACTACATTTATAATACACCGGAACATGATTCGAGTTGGTATAATAATCTCGGTCTGTAACTCCCGGAATAACACCGAATGTTTGACGGTCTTTTGCCGTAAATTTTCCGGACAATCCTTCAGCCGGTGTAGCCAATACACTGTAATTATGCTGATATTGATCACAAAAACGATTTACTTGATCACGCATATAGGTAACAATACGCAATCCCAATTCTTGAGCAGAGGCATCTTCTCCGTGATGTTTACCGACAAGTGCAACCAGACATTCCGCCAATCCGATAAAACCTATACCCAAAGTTCCTTGATTAATAACCGATGCTATCGTATCATTCGGCTTTAGTTTCTCACATCCATTCCACAAAGCAGACATCAGCAAAGGGAACTGTTTGGCATAAGCCGTCTTCTGAAACTCGAACCGCTCATGAAGTTGCAGTGCGGTAATCTCGAGCACTTCATCCAGTTTAGCAAAAAAACGAGCAATCCGTTCGCTTTTATCTCGAATATTCATACATTCGATCGCCAACCGAACGATATTGATTGTCGTAAAAGAAATATTTCCACGTCCTATCGATGTTTTTTCTCCGAAACGATTCTCAAAAACACGGGTACGACAACCCATTGTCGCCACTTCATATTTATAACGCTCCGGATCATCGATACGCCATTCCTCATGGTTATTGAAAGTTGCATCCAGATTCAAGAAATTAGGGAAAAAGCGACGGGCACTTACCTTACATGCCAATTTATAAAGGTCATAATTACGGTCTTCCGGCAAGTAACTTACTCCACGTTTTTTCTTCCATATCTGTATAGGAAAAATAGCTGTCGCACCATTACCTACACCCTCATACGTAGATCCCAGCAATTCACGAATGATGCAACGTCCTTCGGCCGAAGTATCAGTTCCGTAATTAATAGAGCTGAACACCACTTGATTGCCTCCCCGAGAATGAATCGTATTCATGTTATGAATAAAAGCCTCCATAGATTGATGCACCCGACTTACCGTACGGTTGATTGCATGCTGCACGACACGTGCATCCCCTGTAAGACCATCAAGAGAACGGATAATATAGTCATCCAAATCTACTTGATAAAGATGAGAATAATCAGTACCGTTCATATCGGAAATTACTTTTATTTCTTCGATAAAACTGTTTCTTACGAACGGAGCTAAATAGAAATCAAAAGCCGGAATCGCCTGTCCGCCATGCATCTCGTTTTGAGCCGTTTCCAAAGAAATACACCCCAAAATACTTGCCGTCTCTATTCGTTTTGCCGGCCTGGATTCTCCATGTCCTGCGAAAAATCCATTCTTTAAAATCTTATCCAACGGATGTTGTACGCACGTGAGGCTTTTAGTAGGATAATAATCTTTGTCATGTATATGGATATATGAATCTCTTACTGCCGTTTTGACTCTTTCACTTAATAAATAGTCATCTACAAAAGGTTTTGTAGTCTCACTTGCGAATTTCATCATCATACCTGCCGGAGTATCGGCATTCATATTAGCATTTTCGCGAGTTATATCGTTCGATTTAGTCTCTATAATTTCAAGAAAAATATCGCGGGTTTTCGCTTTGCGGGCAATACTTCTTTGATTACGATAGGCAATATAACGCTGAGCTACATCTTTACGGCTACTTTTCATCAATTCCACTTCGACACAATCCTGTATCGCTTCCACACTCATTTGTTCGCTTCCCCGACATACGATACGATCGGTGATCTGACGGATCAAACTCATATCTTCACCCTTATCGGTATGCAACATTGCCTTACGAATAGCTGCAATAATCTTTTCTTCATTGAAACCCACGATACGTCCATCGCGTTTTACTACTGTCTGGATCATTTTTTTGAGACTAAAATTTATTTTTTATACCGTTTTTATTATCTCTGAATAATGATGTAAAGGTAAAAAATTTATTTCTTATATAACAAGATAATTTCTATTTTTGAAAACTTTTTATATCAATAAAATTTTTATATAACTAATTATCAAACTTTTAATTTTTAAAATTAGAAACTTTTTAAAATAATATCAATACAAAATTTTTCAAAATTGAAAATTATGTATATCTGTAAAACAAAAAAGTTACCGAAAAAATATTACGGTAACTTTCTCAAAGTTTATGATAACAGACTAAGAGTCTGTCTAAATTTTCCAATAAAAAAATATCTGATTAAATTTTATTTTTCTTCGGATAATCTATCGTATAATGCAGACCTCTGCTCTCTTTACGTGCCATAGCCTGCTTGATGATCAAATACCCTACATTAATGATATTACGCAATTCGCATATTTCCCGAGTCACGACCGAACGCTGAAAAAGGTCTTCCGTCTCACGATAAAGAATCTCTAACCTGTCCAACGCTCTTTTCAGGCGCAGATTGGAACGCACTATACCGACGTAAGCCGACATAAGTTGTTCTACTTCCCGCACACTTTGCGTTATCAATACCATCTCTTCGGGCAATGATGTACCCTCATCGTTCCAATCGGGAATATTTTCTTGTATCTTTATATCGGGCAATACTTTCACCGCATGTTTTGCCGCAGCATCCGCGTAAACTACCGCTTCTATCAACGAATTGGAAGCCAATCGATTCGCACCGTGTAAACCGGTACAGGAGCATTCGCCGACAGCATACAAATTTTTTATAGACGTACGGGCATCCAAATCTACCTTAACACCTCCGCATAAATAATGTGCGGCCGGAGCTACGGGGATATAATCTTTTGTTATATCGATTCCGAGACTCAGGCATTTCTGATAGATATTAGGAAAATGTTTTTTGGTCTCTTCCGGGTCTTTATGCGTCACATCAAGATATACACATTCATCTCCGCGAGTTTTCATTTCGTTATCGATGGCACGGGCTACAATATCACGAGGAGCTAACGATCGGCGGTCATCGTATTTCTGCATAAACTCTTTTCCATCTTTAGTTTTCAATACAGCTCCATAACCGCGCATCGCCTCGGTAATCAAGAAACTGGGACGCTCTCCCGGATTATATAATGCAGTAGGATGAAATTGGATAAATTCCATATCTTTTACATCGCCTTTTGCACGATATACCATGGCGATACCGTCTCCCGTAGCAACAGGCGGATTTGTAGTAGTCCGATAAACATTTCCTACACCTCCCGTAGCAATCAGGGTAGTTTTCGAAAGAAACGTATGGATATGGTTTGTATTTTGATCCAGTACATAAGCACCGTAACACTCTATATTACCGGAATGACGGGTTACATTTACTCCCAGATGGTGTTGTGTTATAATTTCGATCGCAAAATGATTTTCAAAAACTTTAATTTTCGGATGATTTTTCAAAGCTCTGATTAAACTATCCTGAATTTCAGCTCCGGTATTGTCCTGATGATGCAAAATACGAAATTCGGAGTGCCCTCCTTCTTTGTGAAGATCGAACTTTCCATTCTCGTCTTTATCAAAACTTACTCCCCAATCGATCAACTCTTTAATCTGACCGGGAGCTTCCCGCACCACTTTCTCGACCGCAGCCCGATCGCTGATCCAATCTCCCGCAATCATCGTATCTTCAATGTGCTTCTCAAAATTATCGACCAACGTATTGGTTACAGATGCGATTCCTCCCTGCGCATAAAACGTATTCGCCTCTTCAAGGCCTGTCTTGCAAATCACAGCTACACGACCTTTTTCAGCTACTTTCAAAGCAAAACTCATCCCTGCTATACCCGAGCCTATTACCAAAAAATCAAATTTATGTGTCATATTTTTCTTTTTTTCGATACGATTGCCGAGCGTATCCGAACTTTTCTAAACACAAAGGTAAAAATAAAGTAGCAATGTTGTATCTTCGTAAAAAATCTATTTTTATGCAACGTACATTCAAATCAAAAATAGGGATTCTCACCCATATATTACTGCTGATAACGATCATTCTTCTTTTTTACAGCATGTGGATAAAATCGATCGTTTTTTTAGTCATCATGCTCATTATAAACGTATTGTTCGTTCCTTCTTTTATACATACGGAATATATATTCAATAATAATATGTTATATATCAAATCGGGATATTTACCTGTAATAAAAATCAAGTTAGATACTATATCGGAAATTATTTCTTACCCGAAGAAAACTTCATTATTTTCTACGAATCCTATAAAAAGATACGCTTTATCAAGTGACCAGATTATACTATACTGCAAAGATAATCGGAGAATAGCCATTTCCCCTTATGATAAAGAAGGGTTTATTCGTGAAACAATCAAACGCAATCCCGATATAAAAATCTCTGAATAAAATTGATAGAAACAAAAAGATCTGCTTAAGCGAGACTATTTAAGCAGATCTTTTTCATATTATATTTTTCTATTTATCATTTGATTTCTAAACCGAGTTTTTTCAACTGCTTATCATCGGATGTTCCGCCATAAAGAATTTCATATTTTCCCGGTCGTACTTCCATTTTCTCAGTCACTGGATTAAAAAACTCGAAAGAAGAAGCCGGCAAATCTATTTTTACAGGTACGGTTTGCCCCGCTTTTACCGAAACACGTTTATATCCTCTTAATGATTTAGAAGGACCTTCGGGATCTTGCAAATTGCGTATATATACTTGAACTACTTCATCCCCGTCTCGCAGACCCGTATTTTTCAAATTCAGACTCAAAAATACCGAATCATTTACGTTCATAGACTTTTTATTCAATTTAGCTTTCGAATAACTGAAACCGGTATAACTCAATCCATGTCCGAAAGGATATAAGGGTTTTCCTTTAAAATAACGATAAGTACGCCCTTGACCTTCGGACATATTATAATTTTCAAAATCAGGAAGATCATCGGAAGATGCATAAAAAGTCAACGGCAAACGCCCGGCAGGATTGTAATCTCCGAAAAGCACATCGGCAACCGCTGTACCTCCCTCCTGTCCCGGATACCAAGCCTGAAGAATAGCATCCATATTTTTATCTTCCCAAGATAAAGCCATAGTACTTCCCGAACACAATACAAAAATTACGGGCTTTCCTGTTTCTTTCAAAGCTTTCATCATATTTTTCTGTACTTGAGGAAGATCTATATTCGTGCGGTCACCATTTTTGAATCCGGGATATTTCACTCCCATTTCTTCTCCTTCGAGAGAAGAAGATATACCTCCTACAAAAATAATAGCATCTGCATCTTTCACTTTTTCAGCGACAGCTTTATAATCGATTTGACGGCTCAACCCTACATCGAATTTAAGTGCTCCTTTTCCTCCTCCCTGATAGTATTCGATAAGAATATCATATTTCTTTCCTTTTTCGACATTCATGCGATAATCTTTTCTGGAAGCAGGTCCGTTTTTCCAATCCGAAATAATTTCTTTTCCGTCGACATAAACACGACAACCGTCATCTGCCGATATAGTAAAGACAACCTCTTCGGTTCGTTCAGGAACAAATACAGACTCGAAACGGGCTGAGAAATCTTTTAAATTCACTCCGGGCATAAAGACTGTTTCTCCTCCCGTATCGAAATTAAATGGTTCGCTCACTTGACCAGTTGCCACAACATCTCCCGACAAATCCCGATTATTCCAGAAAGTCGCTTTAAAGCCTTTTTTACCATCATATCGGCACTGATCGAAATAACTGAGAAAAACTTCGGTATCTACATAATCGCATCCCTTTTCATAAATTACGCTTCCTTCAGGCAACTTAGCTTTAATTCCTTCCAATATAGTAACCGATCTGTCGGGCGTTCCATTATAATTTGCCCAAAGCATTACCGAATCATTGGCATTCGGCCCCATTACCGCTACTTTCTTTATATTTTTACTCAGAGGCAACGTATTATTTTTATTACTCAGCAATACCATACTTTTGCGTGCCATTTCCAAAGCCTTTGCTTTATGTTTATCACAACAAACTACCGAATAAGGAATAGAAGACCAAGATACCAAAGAGTCGTCATCGAACATTCCCAATTCGAAACGGGCACGAAGCAAACGGAAAACAGATTCATTGATCTTAGTTTCGGTAATCAATCCTTTTTCCAGAGCTTCATCCAAAGCCCAATAAGAACCTCCACATTCTAAATCTGTTCCGGATATAACCGCATCCGCCGATGCTTCTGCCGCAGACGCATGAGTTTCATGTCTGCCTTTGGTATAAAAATCGGCAATAGCTCCACAATCGGAAACGACAACATCATCGAATCCCCATTCATCTTTCAATATATTTATCAACAGAGTCTTATTAGAACAGCAAGGTTCTCCTTCAAAACGGTTATAGGCACACATCACCTCTTTTACCTTTCCTTCGGTAACAAGAGCCTTAAAAGCCGGAAGATATGTTTCTCTTAAATCGCGTGGAGATATATTTTCGGCATTGTAACTATGCCTATTCCATTCAGGTCCGCTATGAACAGCATAGTGTTTCGCACAAGCATGAGCTTTATCATATTTTTGAGTGCCGTCCCCTTGAAGACCTTTTACAACGGCAAGTCCCATTTTTGTCGTTAAGAAAGGATCTTCTCCATACGTTTCCATACCGCGTCCCCAACGAGGATCACGAAAAATATTGATATTCGGAGTCCAGAACGTAAGTCCTTTATAACCGTTATACATTCCTTTTCTCTGAAAATCATGGTATTTTGCCCTACCCTCATCCGAAACCATATCGAACATTTCATAAACCGCCATATCGTCAAAAGTCGCCGCCAAACCTATTGCCTGCGGAAAAACCGTCGCTTTTCCTGCACGTGCAATTCCATGTAAAGCTTCATTCCACCAATCATACGGACGAACACCTAAACGTTCTATACCTCCAGTGTTATTGTGCATTTGGGCAAACTTTTCTTTCAAAGTCATTCTGCTCAACAAATCCAAAGCTCTTTCATCCGGAGATAATTCCGGATTTTTATACGGAGGATTCTCAGCTTTAAAAGAAAAAGCCGAAAAAAACAGCAGTGTAAATAAAATTACTTTTTTCGATTTCATGTGTGTGTTATTGTTTTATGTAACTAAAAATTTATCGATTATAACCAACCCGATTTTTTATACCAGTTTACAGTTTCATAAACACCTTTTTCCAAAGGAAAATCAGGTTCAAATCCAAGTTCCTTTTGTAAAGGAGTTATATCACAAATCCAGTTACGCTGCTTCATAATATTATACTTATCTCTATTAAGCGTACTGGCAGAACCTGTCAGAGATGCAAAAAACTCGGCACAATAAGAAACAATTTTTAGGAAGACAAGAGGCAAACGGATAGGTATGACAAACCGCTTTTCCATAGCTGAAGCTATATATTTGCGAAATTGGGTAGAAGTATAAGCTTCTCCGTCAGAAATGAAATATCCTCGTTGTTTAACACCTTTATCTATAGCCAGAAAAATAGCCTTTACCAAATCTCGAACATAAATGAAAGTTATCAATTGCTTTTTATATCCGACAGAAAAGTCAAATCCGAATTTGATAGTTTTCATCATCAAATAATAATCTTTTTCACGAGGACCATATACTCCGGTAGGACGCATTATCACATAAGGAAAATTCGATAAGGAATAGAGATGTCGTTCTGCTTTAAGTTTACTTTTCCCATAACGAGTATTGGGATGCGGAATATCACTCTGCCGTATAGGAGTAAAACCTGTTTCATCACCTATTCCCCATGCTCCCAGACTACTCATCATGATAAATTGTTCAGGTACGGTTTCGGTTTCGATCAGAGCTTCGGTGAAATTTTTTACGAAACCGTAATTGATTAGATCAAAGTCTTCTGGATTTTTACATTTTGTCACTCCTAAATTATGAACAATATAATCCCACGCACCGAACTTTTCTTTTTGTTCTGAAAGTTGCTTTTTTAATAGCTCCTTATCATTAAACTTAAGATCTATAAATTTTATATTTTCGTCTTTCAAATATTCTCTATTGGTAGAGGCGCGAATACCAGCCCAAGTCTCATAACCTCGCCTCAAAGCTTCTTCTACTATAAAACCTCCTATAAAACCTCCTGCACCTGTAACCAATATTTTTTTGAGCATAAATATTTTCATTTTATATGTGATAAAAGTAATAATAAAAGAAGAATTAACAAAAAATCATATCTTATTATTGCATTTTATTCTCTTGAAGAGCTTTAATAGAGAGATTATTACAATCTTTAAAACATTTTGTTGACAATCTTTTCCTATATTTGCAACGCATATAGAGCTTATAGCCTCTTCATCAAATAAAATCTATGAAGCAATACAAATTACTGAACAACGTTTTTGGTTGGGTCGTGTTTGTCATATCGGCCGTAACTTACATTTTAACGCTGGAACCGACAGCCAGTTTTTGGGATTGCGGAGAATTCATTTCTTCCGCATATAAACTCGAGGTAGGACATCCGCCCGGAAATCCTATTTTCATGTTAACGGGAAGATTTTTCGCAAATTTTGCCTCTGATCCTACTCAGGTAGCCTACATGATAAATCTGATGTCGGGACTGCTTAGTGCAGGTACTATATTATTATTATTTTGGACTATAACTCACCTTGCCCGAAAAATAGTAGTAAAAGAAGGGGAAGAAATGAGTATGGGACAAATGATCGCTATTTTAGGAAGCGGACTTGTAGGTTCTTTAGCCTATGCCTTTAGCGATACTTTCTGGTTCTCGGCAGTAGAGGGTGAGGTTTATGCTTATTCTTCTTTCTGTACGGCTCTCGTATTTTGGCTCATCTTGAAATGGGAAACTGTAGCCGATGAACCTCATTCTTACCGGTATATAGTACTTATAGCTTATCTTATAGGTATATCTATTGCCGTACACCTTCTTAACTTATTATGTATTCCGGCCATCGTATTGGTATATTATTATAGAAAATTCAAAAATCCGAATGCAAAAGGCTCTCTTATAGCCATTATCATTTCATTCGCTATAATCGTAATTTTATTATATGGATTGATTCCGGGATTCGTAAAAGTTGCCGGATGGGCAGAACTTCTATTCGTAAACGTATTCGGTGCACCCTTCAATACCGGTGTCATTATTTATTTCTTCCTCGTAATAGGATGTATTTCTTGGGCTATTTACGAAACATACAGCCAAAAAAACAAGTTCCGTTTACGGCTCTCTTTCTTAATAAGCGTCATTATGGTAGGTATCCCTTTTATAGGAGATAAAATATGGGTAGGCATATTATTATCTATCATTTTAGCTTGTTATCTTTTCTTTAAAGAAAAACTACCGGTTCGTGCCCTAAATACTATTTTGGTATCTATTATGGTCATTTTCATAGGTTATTCTTCTTATGCTCTGATAGTGATTCGTTCTTCCGCAAATACTCCTATGGATCAAAATTCTCCTGAAGATGTATTCAAATTGGCAAGTTATCTGAATCGTGAGCAGTATGGAGATCGCCCTCTTCTGTTCGGAAATACATTCGTATCGGATGTAGCACGCGACAGTAACGGAGCACCTATGTCTAAAGAAGGTCCGGCAATATGGAGAAGAAACATAAAAACCGATAAAAACGAAAAAGACAAATATGTAATCATCGACCATAAACGGGATTATATATATACTCCAGAACTGGATATGTTTTTTCCTCGTATGTACAGCAGTAGTCCTCAACATATAGAAGCCTATAAAGAGTGGACTAATTTCAAAGGAAAACCTGTTAAAGTAAAAAATTATCAAGGAGAGACCCATACCGTCTATAAACCTACTTTCGGAGAGAATTTAAAATTCTTCCTCGATTATCAATTGAATTTTATGTATTGGCGTTATTTCATGTGGAATTTTGCAGGACGCCAAAATGATTTGCAAGGAAACGGGGAAGTAAGTAAAGGTAATTGGATCAGCGGTTTTAATTTTATAGATAAACACCTGGCCGGGGATCAGACTAATCTTCCTTCTGAACTGGCGAACAATAAAGGACGCAATGTATTTTACATGATGCCACTCATACTGGGTCTTATAGGATTATTCTTTCAAGCATATTCGGGGAAAAAAGGTATAGAAGGATTTTGGGTAACATTCTTCTTATTTTTCATGACCGGTATAGCTATCGTCATTTATTTGAATCAAACTCCTTACCAACCGCGTGAAAGAGATTATGCTTATGCCGGTTCTTTTTATGCATTTGCGATTTGGATAGGCTTAGGCGTAGCGGCAATAAGTAAAGGACTCGAAAGGTATCTTTCTCCGAAAGTAGCATCTTCCATAGCCACTGTACTTTGTCTTATAGTACCTATACAAATGGTAAGCCAAACATGGGACGACCACGATCGTTCGGGGCGTTATACTTGTAGAGATTTCGGTAAAAACTATCTCTCTTGTATAGAAAAAGACGGAATTATTTTTACTAATGGAGACAACGACACCTTCCCTTTATGGTACGTACAAGAAACAGAAGGTTATCGTACCGATGTACGTGTATGTAATTTAAGTTACTTGCAAACCGATTGGTATATAGATCAGATGAAGAGTCAGGCTTATGAATCAACTCCTCTTCCTATATCTATGAAAGAATACCAATACGGTAACGGAAAACGCGAATATGCTTACTTATATAACGTTACACAACAACCCATGTCGGTAAGCGATGCAATGAACTTCTTCTTGTCCGATGAAGAATGGACTAAGAAAATACCTGAAGCACAAGGTACTTTCAACTATTTCCCCACCAATGCTTTTTATATACCTGTAGATTCTGCATCTGTATTGAAATCGGGAACTGTAATTCCTGAACTGAAAGACAGTATCGTTAAAAGAATGGACTTGTCATACGCGAACAAAAATTCCATGACATTAAACGAAATAGCCATTCTGGATATGATCAATACAAATGCGAAAGACGGCTGGAAGCGTCCTATATATTATGCAGTGACTGTAGGACCGGAAATGTATATGAATCTCAAACCTTATTTCAGCCGTGTAGGATTGGCATATCGTATCTTACCCATCAAAAATCCGAATGGAGACAGTTCTATCGATACGGAAAAAATGTACGACAATATGATGAATAAATTCGTATGGGGAGGCATAGAGAATCCTAACGTTTATTTAGATGAAAATATAAGAAGAATGTGCTTTACCCTACGTATGATGTTTGTAGAACTCATCGGCCAGTTAATGGAAGAAGGTAAAACAGATAAAGCACTGAAAGCGTTGGATTACTGTATGGAAAAAATTCCGAGTACAGCAATTCCTCATGACTACATTTCTACTCAATTGGCTATGAATTATTATCAATTGGGACAAAAAGAAAAAGCGAAAAAACTATTGGAAGAGATAGCCGACAATTCTTTTGAATACCTCAAATGGTACACGACTCTCACTCCCAATCAATTGAGATCAATAGATAGAGATGTACAAATCAATCAATTTATTCTTATAAAAAATGTCATACCGATGTTTATTTCTCAGAATGATCAAGAATCGGCAATGAAATATGTCAATAAACTAAAAAGCATAGGTATAGATCCTACTGCCATGCTGCAACAACAATAAAAATATAAATATTAGGTAAATAGGATATTCTCGTTATAAGAGAGAATATCCTATTTGTTTTAAAAAGTTTTGGTCATGTTGATAGAACAGCCGCCCTATTTATACAGAATGCTTTACCCGGAAACAATATGGCGTATTCCTGTTCCGGGAAAAGAGAAAAATATATATCTTACTTTCGACGATGGTCCTATTCCCGAAGTAACTCCTTGGGTACTCAATTTATTAGATCATTATCAAGTAAAAGCCACCTTTTTTTGCGTAGGAGAAAATGTTGCCCGAAATAAAGAATTATACGAAGAGATAAAATTGCGGGGACACTCTACGGGAAACCATACAATGAATCATATACAAGGTATAAAATATACTACTCAAAACTATGTGAGAAATGTAGAAGCAGCTAATCAACTCATAAAAAGTCAATTATTCAGACCGCCTCACGGCCACATGCGTTTTTCTCAACTTCTTACTCTACAAAAACTCGATTATCATATTATCATGTGGGATGTGGTAACTCGTGATTACAGTAAAAAGTTAAACGGAGAAGAAGTTTTTAATAATGTGAAGAAATTTACAAGAAACGGATCTATTATAGTTTTCCACGATTCCCTCAAATCTCAAAAAAATTTACGCTACGCTCTTCCAAAATCAATCGAATGGTTATTAGAAAAAGGATATAATTTTGAACGAATTTTCCCTTAAAAATAAAATCTTCGAAAAAGCCTTCGCCTTAGGTTTTTCGGCTTGCGGCATAACTCCTGTAAAAGAAGTCGACGCAACTCATCGTTTACATTTCGACAAATGGCTGCAAAAGGGTAAAGAAGCCCAAATGCAATATATGAGAAATTATAAGGACAAAAGATTCGATCCTCGTTTATTGGTAGAAAATGCACGTTCTGTTCTCGTTGTAGCTTTGAATTATTATCCTTCTATACACATTCCTGAAAATCATCCTCAATTCGCATTATATTCTTACGGACAAGATTATCACATCATCCTAAAAGAAAAATTAAGCGAACTGTTTTCCTACATAAACACATTGATTTCCATAGAGGGAAGAATATTCTGTGATACAGCTCCTGTTATGGAACGTTATTGGGCTCAACAGGCCGGTATAGGATTTATAGGAAAAAATACACAACTGATCATACCGGGAAAAGGGTCTTTTTTCTTTTTAGGAGAAATAATTTCTTCTCTCGAACTACCATGGGATACTCCCATGCAAAACAGATGCGGACATTGCAATTCGTGCATCGAACACTGTCCTACACAAGCATTGATTCCGGGCGATTTTACGACACTTGACTCTAATAGATGTATATCATACCAAACGATAGAGAACAGGTCTGATATTCCATTTGAAATAGGCTCTAAAATGAATAATAGAGTATATGGTTGCGATACTTGTCAGAAAGTATGTACTTGGAATAAGTTCTCTGTCCCTACGGCAATACCTGAATTTGAACCTTCTGCCGAGTTTTTATCTCTCGATAAGGAGAAACTCGAACATCTGACGCACGAAGACTTTAACCGTATATTCAAAAAATCGGCTGTCAAACGGGTAAAATACGAAGGACTTCTAAGAAATATAAATATACTTCGAAAAAATAAATCAAAGTCCTAATTTGGCCGAAATATCGAGCATTCTCTGAATGGGTAATACAGCCTTTTCTCTTATTTCGGCATCTACCGTAATTTCAGGTTGCTCATATTTAAGACAATTATATAATTTCTCTATCGTATTCAACCGCATAAAATTGCATTCATTGCAAGCACAAGTACTGTCATTAGGCGGTGCGGGAATAAAAATCTTGTCAGGATTTTGTTTTTGCATTTCATGTAAAATACCTGATTCCGTAGCCACGATAAATTGTTTTGCGTCAGATTGAGTAGCAAATTTCAGCAATGCAGCCGTAGATCCTATTTTATCGGCCAATGTCAATATCACGTTTTTACATTCGGGATGAGCCAACAACAAAGCATCAGGATACTCTTTTTTCAATTCCACAATCTTTTCAACAGAGAACTGTTCATGGACGTGGCAAGCTCCATTCCATAATTTCATATCACGTCCTGTAACGCTATTTATATAATTTCCGAGATTTCTATCAGGACCGAATATGATTTTTTCTTCAGCAGAAAAACTTTCTACTATTTGACGTGCATTTGTAGAAGTAACCACTACATCGGTGAGTGCCTTAACTGCTGCAGAAGTATTAACATAAGAAATAACTGTATGTCCGGGATTTTCTTTGATAAATTCGGCAAAATCAGCAGCATCGCAACTATCGGCCAAAGAACATCCGGCATTCAGATCGGGAACAAGAACCTTTTTATCGGGACAAAGAATCTTTGCTGTTTCGCCCATAAAGTGAACTCCGCATAATATGAGGATATCGGCTTTTGTCTGGGATGCCCATTGAGCCAAAGCCAAACTGTCTCCTACAAAATCGGCCATGTCCTGTAAATCGCCCGATTGGTAATAATGAGCGAGTATTACGGCATTTTTTTCTTTCCGTAACCGATCGATCTCTTTTTTCAAATTCATACCTTCCGGAACGGGGAGATCGACATATCCCTTATCGATGTTCACAATATTCATAATTATATTTCTTCTTTTATTTATTTAAAACTTAAAATAGATGATGATGATAGCTTGTTGATAGTATTCATATCTTTTTGGTACGAACTATTGTATATTAAGTTATTAAACTTTTATGTTCTTTTATAAAGAATATATCAACATCTGTTTTATCTTATTATGAGGGTTTTATAGTTACAATTAACGATACGTTAATAAGTGGCAAAGTTAAAAACTTTCTTTTATTTACTGTATGGATAAACTCTTATTTTGCAGTTGATATATTCATTTAAAACTTTTGTGTTTTTAATTTGTAACTTCGGTTTCTCGTTTCATATAATAGAATATTTTAATTGTCCTATGTTTAATGAGAAAAAGTTATTCTTTATTTATCCGATGTTTTTCACAAGTTATCAGCATATTTTTAATAGGGTTTGCACAAAGAGAAAATTATATCTTTGCAATATATTAAGATGCGTAATATTTAGAGATAATGAAAAAGAAGACTATTTTAGAACTTGATAGAATTTCGCAGGAAGAATTTAAAAAGAAAAACAAGATACCTCTTATAGTGGTTCTGGATAATGTAAGGAGTCTGAATAATGTAGGATCGGTCTTTCGTACGAGCGATGCTTTTTTAGTGAAGGCTGTTTATTTATGTGGCATTACCGCTACTCCTCCTCATCCTGAGATACATAAGACGGCTTTAGGAGCAGAAGATAGTGTCGAATGGCGTTATTTCGAAGATACTAACGATGCTGTTGATAAATTACATGAAGAAGGGTATGTAGTGTATGCCATAGAACAGGTTGAGAACAGTATCATATTATATGATTTACAGTTGAATAAAAATTCTAAATACGCTGTCGTTCTGGGTAATGAGGTGAAAGGAGTGCAACAAAATGTTGTTGATAAATGTAATCAAAGTATAGAGATACCTCAGTTCGGGACAAAACACTCCTTAAATGTATCGGTGACAGCAGGATTAGTTATATGGGATTTCTTTAAAATGTTGAAATAAATTTTATGTATTAAAGTTGTCCCGATTCTACTAATATACATATTCTTTCCAGCATTTTGTCGCTACCTTCCGGTTCCCATTCTTTTTTAAGGCTTACTCCGAATAAACTTCCGAAGGTTTGCCATACATTTGCCCGGAAACCTCCTAAAAAAGCTTTTATAAGATTGAAGGAAGATTGATTACATTCTCTGTCTATGAGTTTTATGAGCAATTTAGCTTGAGAATATGTAAATGTTTTCAATACGGGTTTATATTCTTTGAAAAGTTCTTTTTCCATACGTTTTAAATGAGCTTTTCTTTCTTTTTCAGGTAGGGTTTGTATATACTCATAAGTTTCTATCAGTGCATTATATACGAGTTTTGCATAAGGCAGAGTTTTTTTTACATCACGTACGGTTCTCCAATAGTATTTTTCTTCTTTACTATTCTTGAATTTTAAAGGAGGAAAACAATAAACAGGTCGCATAAGTACCATCCATACAGTATCTCCGTTTTCTATAATTGTTCTGTACATCTGGTTATAAGCTACGGACTGACTATGTATAGGGGAGATTAATCCGCATAAACATACTATGCTACATATTATGACTACTACTTTCTTCATCAGTTACAAAAATAGTGTATTAGTAAGTATGAATTTTATTTTTTGCATTATTTATTATATAGTTTCGGCTTGTTAATAACTAGTAATTTATCTGTTTATAAGATATTGATTATATTATATAATATATTGTATATAAGTTTATTATTTTGTTTATTAACAATTAGAGTAAAATAGTTGATATAACAATTGACAATTCGTTTTTGTTACAGAAAAAGCGAATGATTATTTTTGTAGTCGGTAAAAAGGAAAAATATGTCAACTATTCTATTCAGAGAGATTGTTTTCGGACCGGTACACAGCCGGAGATTGGGTGTTTCTTTAGGAGTGAATCTTTTACCCGATGACGGTAAGGTATGTTCTTTCGATTGCATTTATTGCGAATGCGGTTATAATGCCGACAAGCGGGGTAAAAACGGTTTGCCTACTCGGGAGGCTGTATATAACGCATTGGATGATAAATTGAAACTTATGGCCGAAAGAGGTGAAAAACCCGATGTCATCACTTTTGCCGGTAATGGAGAACCTACTTTGCATCCGCAGTTCGAAGAGATTATAGAAGACACCATAAATTTGAGGAATAAATATTTTCCGGAAGCCAAAGTAAGTGTTTTGTCCAACGCCTGTCATATAGGAAAAGAGTCTGTTTTCAGGGCTTTGAACAAAGTGGATAATAATATATTGAAATTGGATTCTGTGTTTTTAGATACTATAAAGCTCATTAATGAACCTAATCAACATGAATTTTCTGTTGATAAGTTAGTTGATAATCTGAAACGTTTTAATGGAAATTTGATTATACAAACTTTATTTTTACGTGGAGAACATAAGGGTAAAAGAATTGATAATACAACAGATAAAGAAGTGGATGCATGGTTAGAAACCGTAAAATCTATAAATCCTAAACAGGTAATGATTTATAGTATAGATAGAGAAACTCCAGAGAAAAATCTTGAAAAGTTATCTAAAGAAAAACTTGAAGAAATAGCTCGAAAAATACGTCAAGCCGGTCTGGATGTTTCAGTTTCGGCTTGACGTTATGATATTTATTTTTGAAATTAAGAGCCTGTCTTAATTTTGTTTATAATTAAAAAGGCTCTAAAACAATATTTCCATTGTAAGAAATGCCTTGTTTATTGTTTGGTTGCACATGTATGTATGCACTACCTGACGAAGGCCACATATCTATGGATATTTTGAAAACATCTTCGTTTCCTCTTATATTGAAGTTAACGGCATATTTTCCTTTTTTAAGAGCACGAAGTTTATAATTTTCGTATTTATTCTGTGCTTTTATCCCTCCTTCTCCGCCACCGTAAGGAACGGAATAGGCAACTCCGAAATAAGGAAGTTCTATATATGCCGAATCATTACTTATTTTTACAAAATAAGGAGAGGTGAGATATACTGTCTTTCCGTTCATCGGAGAAGCTGAAATGACCGATATTTTATATTTTTTATTCTGTATGGCATCTA
The DNA here is from genome assembly GCF_947855755.1 of uncultured Coprobacter sp. Classification (NCBI taxonomy): domain Bacteria; kingdom Pseudomonadati; phylum Bacteroidota; class Bacteroidia; order Bacteroidales; family Barnesiellaceae; genus Coprobacter; species uncultured Coprobacter sp. The sequence goes on along the minus strand of NZ_CANUAR010000006.1, from coordinate 40,998 downwards.
ATATTTTTTTACTCTCCGTTTGTTGTGTTTTTTCTTTCTGAATAGAATTTGCCGATACTGATTTTTTGTTTTGTGCCGTTGCAAAAGCGATGCAGATAACGGCTGACATACATAATATTAAAATCTTCTTCATAACAAATTTTTTTTAAGTTCAGGAAAAAGTCATCAGTTTACTATTAATATTTTGGTAACGACACCTTCTTTTCCATTGCTAGACGAAGCGAATACCAAATATACTCCTGTTTTTACCCTATCTCCGTTTCTGTTCAGTCCGTTCCAAACCATTTGACCGCCTTCCGAATAATTTTGATAAATAAGATTTCCGGTCGTATCGGTAATTTTGACTAAAGATCTTTCTTGTAATCCTGTAATTGTTATAACTCCTGTATAATCGGGACGAACGGGATTCGGGAATGCATATACATTGGAGAAATCTTCTTTAGGTTCGGTCGCATCGGAACGATAAGAAACCAATCCTTTTTCAGTTCCGAAAAATACCTCTCCGGTAATTTTATTTATGGCTATCGACAGGACGTTGTTCGAGGGTAATATGCTATTGTCCATATTAAAGTGATGTATGGTTTCAAGACCATCTTCACTAACTAAATATACTCCCGAAGATTGAGTAGCAATCCATTTGCGGTTAGCTCCGTCCACAGCGATGTATTGTATATTTTCATCGTTTAGGAGTAAATCTGCCGCGTTTGTTCCGTCATTTCTCGGTATTTTTATTCGTGTACATCTAAAATCGGATTGCATGAAATTATCGGGATTATTTAGTACGATAGGCCCTCTGTTCGTACCTATCCATAATTGTCCGTTTCTGTCTTCTGCAGCGCAAATAAAGTCGTTTCCGTCTATTTGTTTATTATCCTGATCCGAAAAGGTAGAAAATTTTCGAGTCTGGTCATCACTCATATTTTCCAAAGTATTATTCGTATTAAAAGCGAAAACAAAAGAAGTTTTGGGAACGATAACCCATTTGGAAGAAGAGTGTTTGCATAATATTATTTGTTCGGTATATTGCTGTGTTACTATATCGGGGTAATTTAGTTTTATCCAATTTCCGTCTTTTTTCATGACGAGAATGCCCGGTGTACTGTAATTAGCCATCCACAAGTTTTTAGATGAATCGAAATTTAAACAATTTACTTTATGACTCCATCCGCCGGAAATGGGAGAACTATCTTCTGTTCCGTTCCAATGAGTATCATATTGATTGTTTTTAAAACGGTACAAACCTTCGAACCACGTTCCTATATAAAAAGTTTCAGGATCTTCAGGATCTTCGGCAATATTGTAAGTCGTACAGAACTTTATATCCGGATGTATGGTCGTAGGGATATTATCAGTTTCTATATTAGACCATTTATTATTTTCGTAAATCGATATGTGGGAATCTATATATTGGTCATAAATATTTTTACTGCTTACACCCTGTGTACTGACATATAATTTGCCGTTGTCGGTCATAGTTAAGAAATAGGGAATATTGACAGTAGAGTAGTTGAGGTTGTCTATATTTTTAGATTGCTGAAAAGATTCGTTGTTTCTTTTAAATGCGGCAATGCCTTTTTTATGCAATATCCAATATGTATTTTGTCTATTATTCATACTTACATCTATCGGAATAACGTCCGACATATTATAATCAGAATAAATGATTTCATCGGTTTTTTTATTGTTTTTATCATATACTATTATGTTATTTGTTCCGCAAGCCATATAGCCGGTATTCGTTTCTTTTATAGAGGATATATCGCCTTTATTGTAAATAGCGGTAGGATTATTTTCTGTATCGAAGTAAATGATATTCTTATTAATATCCAACATCCACATCCCGTTTTCTAATGAAAGCAATTGAGTGCCTTCGGTCGAATAACATTTTTCCCAATTGTCGAAATCATATAATACATCATCCAGTTTACAACGATAAAGCCCTTCTCCTTGTACCAGACAATAAAAATATTCTCCCATTACTGCAGCAGAATTAATGGCTTTATTGAAATTATAGGTCGTTTTTATCTCTTTTTTGGGAACATTCAGTATAACGATGCCGAAATCTGTAGAAAGATATATTTCATCTTTATAGAAAGTTATGTCATTAATACTTTTAGAAGAAGTTATGGCTGTATTTTTTATATAGGGTATGTTATATACCGATTCTCCTATTATAAGATCTATATTGCTGTTTGTATAAGCAATTGTCATTATATCGTGTTCATCGTTGTATTTTATGAGTTTTATATCGTTATCGAAAAGTATGTTTAACCGATTCAATTCTCTGAATTCTTCATCTTCTTTACCATAAGAAAATAGATATCCGTCCGAAAGAAAATATATTTTGTCTTTTGTCTCTGTTATTTGTGAGGGAGTAAGAAATACCGGATAAATTTTCCATGCTCCTACTTCTGTCTGGGCAAAAGACAGAAAAGAGTAAAGTAATATACCGACAAAAAAGAATAGTTTTTTCATCATAATCGAGTCACTCTTTTTTATTGTGTAGGTTGTAAAAAGTTTATAAGTTTCTTTACAGCTAAAGCTCTGTGGCTTATTTTATTTTTTATGTCATTTCCTAATTCTGCAAATGTTTGAGTATATCCGTCCGGTACAAATATAGGATCGTATCCGAATCCTGATTCTCCTTTTTTTTCGGTGATGATTTGTCCTTCTATTTTTCCTTCGAAAAGATACTCTTTATTACCTGTTATTAATGCTATGCAAGTTCTGAAACAGGCTGAACGATCGTTTTTGTCCTTTAAATTTTCAAGGACTTTCTGCATATTTTTCTCTGAGTTATGATCATTTCCGGCATATCGTGCCGAATATACTCCGGGTTCATTGTTTAAGGACTTTATTTCGAGCCCCGTATCGTCTGCAAAACAGTCGTAACCGTATTTTTCTTTTATATATCGGGCTTTGATAAGAGCATTTTCTTCTATTGTGCTTCCGGTTTCAGGAATGTCTTCATGACAATTTATATCATCAAGACTTAAAATATTCAGTGTATGATCGAGAATATTCCTGATTTCTTCTAATTTGTGTTTATTATTTGTTGCGAAGACGATCTGTTTCATAATAGAATAACTTATTGTATATAACGTTATAAATAAACTTATTATTGTTGTTTCTTTCTGAAACAAAAGTATAAAATATAAAATGAATATTCTATATAATGATTATCTTATTGTTATAGGATAAAATTATCTATTTTTGTTTTTAAAATAGATTTTATGAAATCGATATGGGGATATAAGTTTTTTCGGGAGTTCGGAAATATATTATATAAGAATAAAAGTTATTATTGTTTTTTGATCGGTATAGGCTTTTATTGGGCTTTGTTTTTTACATTATCCGATTTTATATCTATACCATGTTCTTCTTTTAAGGATTACGTAGGTAACGGAATTCAATGGGCTTGTGTTTCGTTTGTTCCGTTTCTTTGTTGGGTATTTGTTTCTATGAACAAATATCTGTTTGCTCTTCTTTTTCCATTATTCAGTATTATATGTGCCGTACTTACTTATTTTAGATATGCTTATAAATTCGTTTTAAACAGTATGATGCTATATACAGCCTTTAATAATGATGTGCGTATAACGGCAGAGCTTATTTCTCCTTATTTGGTGTTATTTGTATTGATAAATCTGGTTATTTCGTTTTTATTCGTACGGTATCTTTGGAGAATGAAGATATATAGAAAGTCTTGTTTGTTTTCTTTTAATGCATTTTGTGCATTTTCTCTTTTCTTTCTGATGTTTCAGGGTAATTCTCCTGTAAAAAGAATGATAGAAAAACGTATTCCGGCTAATCTTGTTTTTACTACTTTAGATTATTATAAAGGAAAGATGGATATAGCTAAAGAGAGAGAACGCTCTTTTGACTATGTAGAGTCGGAGTGCGATTCTATTACTGTGGTTTTAGTTATAGGGGAATCCCTTCGTCCCGATCATCTTTCGGTAAACGGGTATTTTCGCAAAACTACTCCTAATCTCGATACTTTGGGTGTTATATCATTTCCTAATGTAAATTCTTTATATTCTATTACAAATCAAGCTCTCCCCTATTTAATGACTCGTACCGATACGTTGCATGCAGATAGAGCTTATAAAGAGAGGTCTTTTATAGATGTATTCAAGGCCGGTGGATTTCATACTTCATGGATAAGTAATCAAGATTCGGAAAAGTCGTATGTTTATTTTATAAATGAAGCCGACACAGTTTTTTATGTAAATCGATCCCATGATGTTTATAGTTTCGATCAATGGCTTGATGAGGATATATTACCTTATTATAATCGAATGATAGACTCCGAGTATTCTAAAAAACTGATAATTCTTCATACTATCGGTTCACATTGGTGGTATAATTTACATTATACAAAAGAGTATGAAGTATATAAGCCTGTTTTGAAGAGTAAAATCATTGCTTATTGTACGGATGAAGAAATCAGAAATTCGTATGATAATACGATCTTATATACCGATTATATTCTTTCTGAAATAATCGACAAATTAAAAGATAAAAATGCTGTTTTGATATTTGTTTCGGATCATGGTGAAGCTTTAGGAGACGATTCTTTTTATTTACATGGAACTTCTCATCCGACAATGTTTCGTACGGCAATGTTTGTATGGATGTCTGAAAAATATAAGTCGTTGCATCCTGAGCACTTGAAGAACGCATTGAAAAATAAGGATAAATCTTATATGACAGATTTTGTTTTTCCTTCTATTATAGATGCCGGATGTTTGGATACGGATATACTCGTTAAGAGTAAAAGTATTTTTGAAAGTTCGGAATAAAAGAAAATAAATATCATCCTTTGATTTTATCGAAACCTTCTCCATATACGCCGACTACATTGGATTGAGATATAAATGCATGAGGATCTATCTCTTTTACCAGTCGGAAAATCGATAAAGATTCATTCCTTTTGGCAAGGATAACCAATACTTTCTTGGGTTGTTTAGAGTACCATCCCATTCCGTCGAGAATAGTGACGCCTCTGTTGATATCCTTGTTGATACGGTCTGCTATTTCCTCATACTTTTCTGAAAATATCAATATTTGTATAGATCGTCTGACTCCGTTTATAATCATATCGCAGGTATAAGTCATTACTGCCATGACTACGATCCCGAAAACGATTTTCTCGATGCTATGGAAAAGTACGTAAGAGGACGATATGATAAGAAAGTCGCAATACAAAATAGATCTTCCTAAAGATATTTCTTTATACTTATTTATCATGGCGGCAATAATATCTGTTCCTCCGGTGCTGCCGTTATGGGTGAAGACAATACCTATTCCCGCTCCGCAGAGTATTCCTCCTATAATACACGACATAAACGGTTCTCCGGTAATGAGCGGTTCTTTTATATACATTCCGAAAAATGAAAGAAGCAAAGTCATGACTATGACGCTGAATATGGTGCGTATGCAGAACTGTATTCCCAAAATACGTATTGCTGCTATTAACAGTAAAGCATTTAGTGTAAAATAAGATATTGCTACCGGTATTTTAGTCCCGAAAAAGATGAGTGCCGAAACTCCGGCAATACCTCCGGTGGTGATTTCATTGGTAAGTAAAAAACTCGTCCATCCGAAAGCATAAAGAACTAATCCGAAAACGATGATCGTGTAGTCTTTTATTTCGATCCAGGCTTTATGAGAATTTAAATTCATAATGCTGATATTGTTTATATCGTTACCATCGAGAATCTGTATAAATTTTCCAATAAGAAAATATTATCAAATCATTCTTGTATTTTTTTTCGGTCTTTTTTCGTTTCCTCTTGTCAGATCGTCCGATATACTTCCCGTAAAAACAAAGAGATATACTCAAAAAAACTCTCAAACCTGATAAGTAAAATTTAGATAGACTCTGAAAATAATTTCAAAGTTACATCTTTTTTATATTTTTCCAAATTTCATATTTGGCTAAACAGGCTGATATTCATAAATATCCCCGAAAAATATAGTTACTATACTTTTCGGGGTATTTTCATAAAATCTTGTGAAGTTTTTTCGTTTAAAGAACGATATTGACGATCTTTTTAGGGACAATAATAATCTTTTTAGGAGTCTTTCCGTCTATCCACTTTGCCGATGACGGATGTTCCAATACTGTTTTTTCTATTTCTTCTTTAGAAGCATCTGCTGCGAATTCAATATTAAAGCGGGCTTTTCCATTGAATGAAATTGTATAGTTGACAGTATCTTCTTTGAGATATTCTTCATTGAATTCCGGCCATTGTGCATCGCATACCGACGTCGTGTGTCCTAATTGCGACCATAATTCTTCACATATATGCGGTGCGAACGGAGTCAGCAGTATTATGATTTGTTCCAGTATTTTACTGTTTCTGCATTTTAATGCTGAAAGCTCATTTATGCAAATCATAAAAGCGCTGATAGAAGTATTGTATGAGAAATTTTCTATATCCCAGCTTACTTTTTTGATAAGTTTGTGTAACGATTTCAGTTCTTCCCGTGTAGGTTCTTCGTTGTTTACGGTCAATTGGTCTCCGTCGAAGAACAGATTCCAGAATTTTTTTAAGAAGCGATGTACACCGTCTATACCGTTTGTATCCCAAGGTTTGCTTTGTTCGAGCGGACCTAAAAACATTTCATATAAACGGAGAGTATCTGCACCGTATTTTTCTACTATATCATCCGGATTTACGACGTTGAACATCGATTTCGACATTTTTTCCACTGCCCATCCGCAAATATATTTTCCGTCTTCTAAAATAAATTCTGCCGTTTCAAATTCGGGTCTCCATTTTTTGAAAGCCTCTATATCGAGAATATCGTTACTTACGATGTTTACATCTACGTGTATAGGGGTCGTATCATATTCTTTTTTAAGGTTGTATGATACGAATGTATTGGTATCTTTTATTCTGTAAACGAAATTAGACCGGCCTTGAATCATACCTTGATTTACTAATTTGCGGAACGGTTCGGCTTCACAGACAATTCCCAGATCATACAGAAATTTGTTCCAGAAACGGCTATAAATAAGGTGTCCGGTGGCATGTTCGGTTCCACCGATATAAAGATCTACATTGCGCCAATATTCATTAGCCTCTTTCGATACGAGCGCATTGTTATTATGCGGGTCCATATAACGGAGATAGTATGCTGATGATCCGGCAAATCCCGGCATGGTGCAAAGTTCTAAAGGAAAGTGATCTTCTGTTTCCCAATTTTTCGCTCTTCCCAGAGGCGGCTCACCTTGTTCGGTCGGTAGAAACTTATCTATTTCCGGCAATAACAAAGGCAATTTGCTTTCGTCCAGCATATAGGGCATATCGTCTTTATAATAGACAGGAAACGGTTCGCCCCAATATCGTTGACGGCTGAAAATGGCATCGCGCAGACGATAATTGACTTTGATCCGTCCTAATCCTTTTTCCTGTATAAAAGCTTTTGTTTTAGCTATAGCCTCTTTTACTTCAAGGCCGTTGAGGTCGAGACCGTTTCCGCAAGAATTGATCATCTTACCCTCTTTGGCATCGAAACTTTCTTCGGAAACGTCGCAGCCCTCTATCAACGGGATGATCGGCAGGCCGAAATGTTTGGCAAAGGCATAGTCGCGGCTATCATGTGCCGGTACTGCCATAATTGCTCCTGTTCCGTATCCGGCGAGCACATAATCGCTTATCCAGATAGGAATTTTTTCATTATTCAGCGGATTTATAGCGTATGCTCCGGAGAATACTCCACTTACGCTTCTATCCATTAATCGTTCGCGCTCTGTTCTATGTTTGATACTGTCCAGATAGGCATCTACCTCTTTTTTCTGTTCGGGAGTAGTTACCTGTGCCACGTAATCGCTTTCCGGAGCTAATACCATAAAAGTAACACCGAAGATCGTATCGGCACGTGTTGTGAAAATAGTAAACTCTACATCCGATTCTACTACTTTAAATTTCATTTCAGCACCTTCGGATCGTCCTATCCAATTTCTTTGCGTTTCTTTGAGAGATTCGCTCCAATCTATGGTATCGAGTCCGTCGAGTAAACGTTGTGCGTAGGCCGATACTCGTAAACACCATTGACGCATGATTTTTTGTTCTACGGGATAGCCTCCACGAACCGACAAACCTTCGCTGACCTCGTCGTTAGCGAGGACCGTTCCAAGTTGCGGACACCAGTTTACCATCGTATCTCCTAAATAGGCAATACGATAATTCAGCAAAGTTTTTTGCTGTTCCTTGACACTCATCTTTTTCCATTCGTCCGCCGTAAAAGAAAGCTCTTCGCTGCAAGCGACATTCAGCCCTTCAGTTCCGGACGTTTCGAAGGTTTTAATTAAAGTTTCTATGGGTAGAGCCTTTTGTTCATCATAGGAATAAAAGCTGTTGAACATTTTTTCAAAAGCCCATTGTGTCCATTTATAATATTCCGGATCGCACGTGCGTATTTCACGACTCCAGTCATAACAAAATCCTATTTTATCAAGCTGTTCTCGATAACGGTTGATATTTTTTTCGGTAGTTATTGCCGGGTGCTGTCCGGTCTGTATCGCATATTGTTCGGCCGGAAGCCCGTATGCATCATATCCCATCGGATGCAGAACATTGAATCCTTTCAGGCGTTTAAAACGGGAATAAATATCTGAAGCGATGTATCCGAGAGGATGCCCGACATGCAAACCTGCACCGGACGGATACGGGAACATGTCTAAAACATAAAATTTCTTTTTTCCCTCTTTCTCGGTTACTTTATACGTCTGGTTATCTTTCCAGTACTGTTGCCATTTTTTTTCTATTTCCCTGAAATTATATTCCATTTTATATCTGTTTTATCTCTTTTCGTAAGTATATTATTTACAATATGTTGGTTTTGATAGTAAATATCTTTGCAAAAGTAATAAAAATATGCTGTATATAAGAGTCCGTCTAAATTTTCCTTCTGTAAAATTCAGACGAAGCCCTAAGCTTCTTGTTTTGTTCAAAAAGATAGTTTATGGTTATAAGAACGGGATAACTTTAAAAAATGTGTGAAAAGAGAGTTCTGTACAAGAGGTGATTGTCTGTAAAATAAAAAGTTTTTGTACGTTTGTAAAGATTATCTCTTGTATATACGAGAATAGTCTTAATCTAATGACAGATTGAATAATGAAAATAGGAAATATGGATTTGGGCAGATACCCGGTCTTATTAGCTCCTATGGAGGATGTTACGGATGTGTCTTTTCGACTCATGTGTAAAGAGTTCGGAGCAGATATGGTATATACCGAATTTGTGTCGAGCGATGCTCTTATACGAAACGTGGACAAGACGCAAGCTAAACTTTCTATTCGGAACGAGGAGCGCCCTGTCGCAATACAGATTTACGGTCGCGAGACGGCAGCTATGGTTGATGCTGCCCGTATTTGTGAAGAGGCTTGTCCTGATGTGTTAGATATTAATTTCGGATGTCCTGTGAAAAAAGTGGCAGGGAAAGGCGCCGGAGCCGGAATGCTGAGGGATATTCCTAAAATGCTCGAAATTACCCGAGCTATTGTAAATGCCGTAAAAATTCCCGTGACAGTGAAAACTCGGTTGGGATGGGATCATGATTCCCGAATAATCGTAGAGTTGGCAGAACGGTTGCAGGATTGCGGTATTGCTGCATTGGCGATTCACGGACGTACTCGCAGTCAAATGTACACCGGAGAGGCAGACTGGAGTTTGATAGGCAAAGTGAAAGAGAACCCTCGTATGAGAATACCTATAATAGGAAACGGTGATGTAACGACACCGCAAATCGCTCGTGAAAAATTCGAAAAATACGGTGTAGATGCTATTATGGTAGGCAGGGCTTCTATCGGTTCTCCTTGGATTTTTAAGGAGATAAAACAATATATAGAAACCGGGCATTGCGAACCTTTGTCTGTTTCGGATAAAATGTCTGTTTTGCGTCGGCAATTGAAAGAAAGTATCGACCGGTTAGATGAACGTCGCGGGATTTTGCATATCCGCAGACATTTGGCTGCAACGCCTTTGTTTAAGGGCATTCCTAATTTCAGGGATATACGTATAGCTATGCTCAGAGCTGAAAATTTTATTGAATTGTCTGCGATTTTGGATAAAATAGAGTCTGAAATATTGATAAAATAGAATTAATGTAAAAATAATCAGAGATCATGAGAATGAAAAATTTTGGGAGAATTGCAGCGGTATGCTGTCTCTTTTCATTATCGTTATTTTCAGCACAGGCTGTTGTTTCGAATGTCGGTGACGGAAATGATAAATATGTTACTAAAGAGATAAAAGTAGATGATTTTTACAGGGTAAAAATCAATACGGCATTCAATGTCGTATATCATCATAGCAAGGATTCTGCAGGATTGATACGGATGTACGGTGAAGAAAATATTTTGGATGAAGTGAAGCCGGTTTCGAAAGACGGAACATTAGAAATAAAATTCATCAACACGGCTAAACGTGAATACGGGGTTATTATTTTAGATGTTTATTCTTCCGATTTGCAGGAAGTGCAGAGCGATGCGGGCGGAGTTTTCGAGACTTCCGGTAGTTTATCCGGTTCAGAATTGAATATTTTGTTGATGGGCAATGGTCTTATTCGTTGCAATAATCTTGATTACGGTATCGTAAAAGCTCGTATTATGACCGGTTCGGGGGATATATTTCTAAGCGGTACATGCCGCGAAGCCCGTTTGTCTATTGCCGGTTCGGGAGAGATAAAAGGTCATGAGTTGAAAGCCCGTGATGTAAGTTGCAATATTACCGGAAACGGAAGTATAGGCTGTTGGGCTGAAGAAAATCTGAAAGCTTTTATTACCGGGAAAGGTGATGTTTATTATAAGGGAAAGCCTACTGTCAAGAAACGTGGAATCGGGTCGGGTCGTGCTATTCCTCTGATTGATTAATCTGTTTTTTTGTCTTTGCACGCATCTGATATATAGACAATTATTTAATAAAAAAACCGGGAAAATTATTTCCCGGTTTTTTTATTAAAAGGCTTCTATTCTTTATTTTTTGATGAACGGAATTACTGTCGTTCCATCAGCAGTTTTGATTTTTGCGATATAATAACCGGCAGCAAGGTCATCTACCGAAATTTGAGTAGTTGCAGAAGCTGCTTTTACTTCACTACCTTGTCCGTTTACGATGGTCACGTCACAAGCTTCAGAGAAGTTAAGAATGTCCTTCACCGGATTAGGATAAGCTTTGATAATAGTTTTATCGGCTATATTGTTGTCGATAGCAGAGCTTTCTCCATCTATAATTTGATCTACGGTAAATGTTCCTTCATCAAATTCACTATTTGTTATATTTATCGTTACAGTAGATACTTTATTATCGCATGCTCCTACACCATTCTTATATACATTTTCAGCTTCTTTTGTAGATGTTGTTTCTCCGCTTTTATAATCATAAACGATGGAATAAGAAGAATAGGTAGTAACTACTTTGTCTGCTTGATCTCTGGAGCTGAATCCATAATCAACAGTCGAATAAATTTTATTTGTAGAGAATGTAGTTCCCGTAGGATATACGGTTATGTATTCTTTTTTTGAAGCATCAATAGCAGGAGTCTCTATATTTCCTTGTCTTGCTGTTTCTACAGAGAGGTCGGATGGATTTATTTTTACTGCATACGAGTCGAATTTTCCTTTACAAGTTAAATCGTTTTGGAAAGGAAGGTTTTCATTAAACAATCCGGCTACGACAATTTTACCATCTCTTTCTGAAATACCTCCGATTACATTTTGAAGATCATTTGTTGATGCATTGGCTGATTCATATACGTTTTTCTGATTCAGCGTACCATCGATATTAATATCGGCAAGAATAATACCTCTGCTGTATAATTCTCCTTCGATAGGCAATTCTATCTTGTCAGAACTATTCCCTACGGTCAGGGTTTGATTACCCATCGCACCGAATATAGCGTATATGTGATCTGCATTAGCATACATTTTGGCATCCGTAACCGAGTAAAGGGCATTTGTTCCTTCTGCGACAACAGGACTTAAATCTGCTAATTTTGCATCGATTGCGAGGTCGGTAGTCAATGAGATTGCACAACCGCTATATAAGTCGGCAGCCATGCCTGTACCGTCATCAAAGGCTTTTGCATTAAAAGTGAATCCGTCTTTTTCTGTTTTCCCGGCATAAAGAACAGATGCATATAATTTACCATTTATAAATTGTAGATCTTGTATGTTAAAGCTTGCGTCCACTATTAGAAACATAAAAGATGTACCGGGCATATCTGCCAGATTGGTTTTAAAAGTTTCCAATTTCAACAAAACACCAGTATTACTGTATTTTGCAATGAATCCGGAATTTGTATATAAAGTTCCTTCTCCTAATGGAGATTCGTATGTATTACAAGTTGCTGTTTGTTTGCTATTGTCCTGGCCATTGAATGTGGTTGTTTCTCCTGTATATGTACCGGCTACGTAAATATTCCCATCGTTATCATAAGTGATGGCGTTGATTTGAGTCGATTCTCCGTTAATTACATTTGCCCATACCGGTTCACCCGTAGCACTGTATTTAAACAGGAACGAATCTCCTGTGTTTTCAAAGTTCAATGCTGTATTTCCAAAACTGACATCTTCTTTAGTTAAACTTCCTGCCACGTAAGTTTCACCGGATGGTGTAACAGCAACGGCAGAGGATGTTGTGGCATAGGATGCTTTTGTCGGAGTATCTATGGTTTTACTCCACTGTGCTTGTGCCGACGTTACTAACGCTGCACAAAAAAGAATAAGTAGTCCTTTTTTCATAATCACAATAATTTAAAGTGGATAAATAGTATATGAGAAAAATACCTAATCTGACTTTAGTTGGTCAGATTAGGGTTACTTTGTATAGCCTCGTTCGGTATGCGGATAGTATAACGCTCGTCACCCTGTTCGAGTTTATATTCTTTCTCGTTTTCTGTTTTTGTAATTGCCGGTTGAGTAGTACGGCGAAGGTCAAACCAGCGGTGTCCTTCGAAAGCCAGCTCACGATAACGTTCGTCATATATTTCCTGAAGCAATTCATCCTTATCCATTGCCTCTACTTTTGTTTCTTCTTCGGCATAACCGGTAGCATTGAACCGTTTTGCTTTTAGTTGTAAAAGATAATCTTTCGCATCAATCAGATTATCATCCTGACAGGCTGCTTCGGCAGCATTCAAATATATCTCTCCGGTTCGGAATGTACAGGCATATTCGTTGCTTCCGCCCTTTCTTACCGTATATCTTCCGCTTCCTTCTGAAGTGTAAAAGCGATTTCTTCTTCTGTAATCGTTAGAGTTGTAGAGATTATATAGATCTGTAGAGATGTAGATAGCCTTGTTTATATCTGCAGAGGAATATTCCAACGCCATAATCGATTCTACAGATTGGTAATTGTTCGGCATTGTGGTTTGCGAAAGATCTACAAGTTCTTTATTTATTTCCAGAACTTCTTTAGATGCATTTAAAGATTCGCTCCATTTCTGCATATACAGGTATAATCTCGATCTGAATGCTTTTAAAGCCGTAGTGGTGAATCTGTAGTTAAAACCTGCATCCCACTTTTCTACATTCAAGCGTTTCCCGGCTTCAACGATATCCGACTCTATGGCTGCGTATATTTCTGCTACCGTATTCCGTGAAGGAGCGTCTTCAGTGTTCGAATTCAGTTTAAGAGGAACGGCTTTTGTATTTAAATTTTCTTCGTTATAGGGTTTTCCGTAAAGGTTGACCAGCATAAAGTGTATATATGCCCGCATGGCGTATGCTTCCCCTACGAGTTGTGCTATTTCTTCTTTACTTCCCCCAGTCATTTTATTTTCGTTTTCTATTGTATAGTTGATGAGGAAAAGGGCTTGGTAATATTGCCGCCAACCAAAATCAGAAGAATAGTCGGGACTGTAATCATCCCATGTCCATTCTTCGAAATAAAGACTTCGGCTTTCCGTATCGGTAAAAGATCCTACTTCATCGCTGCGGAATGCTGTACGTGCTCTTCCGTTTTTAGGAGTACTTACGTATGCCTGTGTCATTAGAGCTCTGAATTCTGTAGCAGTAGTAGGAATTACTTTTCCGACGGGAGTAATGTCCAAAAAATTGTCGCAGGAAATAAATCCTGTTGCCAAAAATATTGACAGTATATAAATTATCTTTTTCATCGGATTCGTACGTTAAAAGTTTAAATTAAGACTGAACGTAACTGACTTCGGAATGGGTTGTGCATATACATTACCCATTGTTTCCGGATCGAGATAATTGGTATAGTCCGATCCGACTACAAACAGGTTGCGTCCTTCTAAAGAAATAGATCCGGAACTCATGTGGAATAACTTCAGCCAATTTTCAGGCAGTTTATATCCGACACGAATACTTTGTATTCTCATATAGTTTCCTTTTTTTACCCAAGTGTCCATCGAATTATAATAATTCAAGTCATTGAAAGCCGTATATTCGTTGTGGCGATAAGACTGTCCGTTTTTCGTATCACTGATAAGCGCAGGGAAGCGTCCGTTCGGGTTGCTTGGCGTCCATCTGTCTAAAATATCACGATTCGTATTCATTCCCCGATCATAACTTGTGATGGAGTATGAAGGTTGTGTCTGGACGTACTGACCTAAATTGAAAATACAGTTGACCGCTATTTCGAAACGTTTGATAGTAAATGTGTTTGTAAACCCTCCTGAGTAAAGCGGTTCTGTAGTTCCGATATATTTGAATAGAGCCCGATGTTCTTCGGCCGTAAGGTCTGGACCATCATTCTTCATATTGAAATATTGTTCTGCGGTAACTTTTTCTCCGGCACTATTTAGGAACAGAGGGTATCCTTCGCTGTCGAGACCGGCAGACGGATAGGCGAAGATAGCGCCGATCGGGTAACCTACCAATGACGGTGTCGTTTGGTTGGCAGGTACGGACATTTTCAAAATCTTGTTATTGTTATATCCGATGTTGAAATTAGTGAACCATGTGAAATTTTTTGTATGTATGTTTCTTGTCGTCAAACTCAACTCTATTCCTTGGTTTCTCAACGTCGCCCAATTGACAGTGGTGGATGAGAAGCCTGTTTCCAAAGGTGTCATTTTTGTCCCGATCAAGTCGCTGCTATAACGATAGTAATAATCTATTCCCAAGCTGATAGCCTGATCAAGTACCGAGAAGTCGAGACCTGCATTTACCGATTGAGTTTTTTCCCAACGCAGTTTATCGTTGGGCGGAGAATCTACCCGGATGGTACTCTCGCTGTTGCCCGGTAATATCTGTTCTACTTTGTAAGTTCCCATAACGTATGGGGATGTATTTTTATCGATATTTCCCTGAATACCATAAGAAGCTCTGACCGCAAGGTTATCTATCCAATCGGCCGAGCGCATAAATTCTTCACTGGAGATTCTCCATAATCCGCTGACCGAATAAAGCGGGAGATAACGGTATTTTTTATCTACGCCGAAAAGGTCAGAACCGTCAAACCGGATACTTCCTCCTAATGTATAGCGTTGCAGCAACGTATAAGAGAATGTTCCGAACCATGACGCATAAGCATTTTCAACATAAGTTTTTGAATGCAGGGGAACAGATGAAGCTTGCTCGTTACTTGGGAAAATAACCGGTTGTGTAGTCAAAGTTTTTCGGTCGAATCCATAACCTGCAGAGAACAAGGTCTGATACCAAGTTTTTCTTATCTCAGCTCCTGCCATAGCTTCTATTTCATGTATATTCTTTATTTGAGTACGATATTCAGCCATTGTTTTCCAAGTGACCTGAGAAGATTTATTTTCGTATTGTTTGTGAAAACCTCCGTCCGGAAGAAATGATTTGTCTCCTAAACTGGCAAGACGAGTTTTTCTCTTTTCTTTACGCATAGCATAACTGTCGTGGTCTGCTATTTTTTCGATCGAGCTGTTATTTACCTGTAAACCTACTTGAGATGTAATTTTGAAATGGTCGTTTAACCTTAAATTTACATCGAATATAGAAGAAAACGATTGAATCGTATTTTCGTTTGAGGTATTATTCCTTTCTTCGAAAATATTGAAATTTTCTATTTCATCGTCACCTTTGCCCGTGATGTTGTCATCATATATGTAATTATTATTTTCGTCATATACCTGTTGATACGGATTTGCTCTCCGAGAATAAAATGTCGGGCTGGTAAAGCTGTCCGCATCGGTTAAGTATGAATGGTTCTTCATCTGGTTAGCATATATATTAGCTCCCAGTTGCAAGTATTTATTTACCTTGTAAGTGGTTTTACCGGTAAAATTGAATCGGCTGGCGTCTACACCGATAACATTTCCTTTTTCGGTATAATAGCCCAAAGAGGTGTAATAAGTAGCACGATCGCCTCCACCGGATAAACTTAGGTTGTATTCCTGATTGAATGCATCCCGGAAAAGAATATCATTCCAGTCTGTATTTATTGTGCGTAATTGGTTTATTGCGGCTTGGGCTTCGGGAGAAATGGCTCCAAACCCTCCTGCCTTGAATGCGTCGAGTTGATTGTATTGCTGCAATATTTCCGATACACCGCCTTTTTTTTCGCGATAAGTATAGTCTGATTGCAATAAATCCATTTCTAATTGAACTTTTTCATCAGAGTTCAATAAGTTTAATCTATCGATGTTAACATTGGGAACATAAGATAGTTTTGTAGAGAAGGAGACACGAGTTTTTCCTTTTTTCCCGCTTTTGGTCGTAATAACAATGACTCCATTGGCAGCCCGTGCACCGTATATCGCCGTAGCAGCAGCGTCCTTTAGAACGGTAACATCTTCTATATCGTTCGGGTTGATACCGGCAATAGATGTAGAATATATATTATCTATATCTTGCAAGTCTTCCATTTTAGGTATATCCGTGCCTTCTAACGGAATACCGTCCAATACCCATAACGGATCTTGTGTTCCGTTTAAAGAAGAAGTTCCGCGAATTCTTATTTTTACCGGAGCACCCGGAGCACCGGTTGATGTTACCGCTGAAAGACCGGCTACTTGCCCAGCTAAGATTTGATCGATAGAATGAGAACTTCCGATCAGTTGATCTGTCATTTTTACTTTAGATATAGCAGAGGTAAGTTTCCGTCGTTCGATATTCTGATATCCGGTAACAACGATATTGTCAAGCTCGTGAGAGGATGATTCTAATTTGATATTATAAAATGTTTCTTTCCCGAGTTTGATCTCTTTTTGGTTATGTCCCAGATAACTACAGAAAATGCGGGTAATATTATCGGGGACATTGATAATAAAGCTTCCGTCGATAGCAGTCATTACACCGATCGATTCTTTAGGATAATTTATCTTTTTCAGATCGTCGGGCGACACGAATACAGATGCTCCGATAAGCGGCATGTTGTCTTCATCTGAGGTAACAAGTCCTTTGATTTCACGGGTAGCCGAGAATACCGACATTGTATAAACCATCAGTGTGGAAATCAATAAGAATTTTTTCATCTGACAAAATCTGTATGTCCAAAAAAACGTTCGTTTATTCGGACGGTTTATAATATTTTACTCTTCAAGGATATAATTTATATAAATCCCTTTATTTCAGTTATTTGCTAATTCTCTGATTTTATCTGACTATTTTGTTTTTCATGCTGAAAAAACGAACGTTTGTTTGAATAGAATCGAGAATAAGCAATTATAAAAAAGTTCGGCTATGGATATTATTTGTTTAATCCTAAACCGGTATCGATACGTAATAAAACGTCTGTATAGTGATAACGAGCTGCCAAATCGGATGTTGTATTTACTCGTTTTTGTAACAGCTCTCTTACTCTGAGCAATTCTCCGCGTTTTACGGATACGGCATCGGAAGTACGATTCGATTGTCCGCTGTAAAAGTTTACATTACGGACAGAACGTCCTTCATCTCCTTCAAAATGCTGTCCGCAGCAAGGCAATACAAGATCTTGCAATCCGGTTCCGACTAGTTTCGGAGCGCTTTTGGTCGTTGCTTCTTCTTGTGCGGCGACTAAAAGAGCATCGATAAAGCCTTTTTGCAAAGCTCTCATGTTTGCATCGGGAATTCCTCCTCTTTCTGTAATACCGAAGATGTGCTTATGCATCATGTCCAACATTTCGATAGCGGTGAAAGCTTTTTTGCCGTTCTGTTTTTCGTTTTCTATCATGCGGATGATCCGGTTATTTGTGAGTAAATCCCAGAAAATATATCCATGCATGTTTTTTAACGTGTATGAGGGAGAATTTTCAATAGCTCCCATCATCGAATTTTGTATCGGAAATGTATATTTGTTTATATCCGCTTTTAGCAGCCACTCCGGACTGGTAAGTACCTCATCTAACAAAAATTGCAACGCTTCTTTTTGACGGTTTTTTTCAACAAAAGCATAGGTTTCTTGTCCGTCTCCGATCGACGTATTTTCAAGATACATGCCTCCGATATTCGAGAGTACGTGATAGGAGTAAAGATTCCATTGCCCGATTATTGCATTATATAATCTTCCGGCATCGGTGTAAGTTTGCCCTTTTTCTCCGGTGGTTGTCCATTCGATAATATGCGGCATGATTCTTTTAATATTTTCCATCCCGTAACGGGCGGCTTTTACATTATCATCACCGAGGTCTTCTATCATGGCTCGCGGATCGGTCGCATCTCGCATTGATTGGGCATCGGCAAATCGGTATAACGGTCCGGTGTGTTTACTCAAGAATTCGTAAACAGCATCTTTTTCCTGATCGGGAGATTCGATGTCTCTCCAACGGTATCCGAATTCTATGGCGAATATATCATACGGACCGATATGTGGTGCGAGATCTGTAATTCCGTCTCCGGGTTGTGCAACATAATTATAACGTGCATAGTCCATGATAGACGATGCCGTCGATTTCATTTTGCTTGTGAATGTCTTGGAGCGCAATGAATCGGTCGGATAGGCTGCCGAGGCGATCATATTGTGGCGTAAACCCAAAGAGTGTCCGATTTCATGACAGGCTACAAAACGCATGGCATCTCCCATGAGACTATCCGGTAATAGACATTGTTGTGCGGCCGGGTTTACAGCTCCGGTTTGTATAGTGATCCAGTTTTTAAGTATGGAAATAACATTATGCCACCAAATAACGTCGGCTTCGATAATTTCTCCTGAGCGGGGATCGTATATCGAGGGTCCCATTGCATTCGATTCTGCTGAAGCCACATAATTGATAACGGAATAATTGATGTCATCTTCATCCGCTTCAATGCTGTCGGGGAGTTGTTTGGCAATTATAGCATTTTTAAATCCGGCTTTTTCAAAAGCGACTTGCCAATCTTCTACACCTTGTTTTATATATTTTCTCCATTGAACAGGAGTCGTTTTGTCGATATAAAAAATAATCGGCTTTTGCGGTTCTACCAGTTCTCCTCTAAGGTAAGCTTCCTTGTCTTCCGGTTTCGGTTCGAGTCGCCAACGTGTTATCAGTTTTCTGGAGTCTAATCTTTGTTGCCGGTCACTAAAAAAGAGTTGCGGTACGTAAAAGTAACCGACCCTTGGCGTTACATAGCGACCTGTCATCGGTTTTTCCGGTAACAATACAATAGAAGAGCTGACTTCTGCTGTCAGGTTATTGACTTTGTTGAACTCTTTTACATGAGTCGTCAATTCGGATATAATAACTACATTATTTTCGAATGCTTTGGTTTTGATTATTCTGGAAAGGTTCTTGTCAACTGAAGAAGATACATTTAAGTTCGGGAAGAATCTGTTGATAGGAGATTCTCCGTTGTAAATATCGTTAATCTTGACAACAAAAGCGGTTGTGTCTTTATTGTATGCTTCTATTTTGAAACTTGTCATTAACGGCGAGATGTAATTTTCATCGACTGATTTGCCGATAGCATCGCCTTCCGGATATTGGGGTTTAGGCTGTATTTCCCGAACAAGAATTTTATTTTCGTCTTTATTCCATTCGAAACGTACTAACTCGGTTTGGTAATTGATTCCTTTATTTATTCCTGATCCGTTGATGACAGCCGGAACTTTTCTTAGTTTATTAACGATCAGCATGTCCCGGTTAAGTAAGCTTGCCGGTATTTCGAAATAGTAGTCGTTTTTCTTTTTGTGAATACGGAACATACCTTCTTGGCTTATCGTTCCCGGTCCTACGATTTTACTATATTCGTTTTTGGTTTTTGTAGAATCGTTTTTTGCAGTAGTATCACCTTTTCGGGATTTGCGGTTTTTTTTCTTTTTGAATATATTTAATTGTAATTCTTCTTGCTGAATCGTATTGTTTACAGGCAATTCGCCGGCATAGCTGAATCCAATAAAAGAGAACATTATTCCCCACAAGATAAACTTGCTTTTCTTCATATGAGTTAAATGTTTAAGTTAATTTCTTGTTTTACAGTTTGATGCGACGGTTTATTATTTAGTTGAGCTTCTGTCGAGTTTATTATCCTGTATTTCTGTAAACCTAGCATTTTCAATCCTTTTCAAAAGGCAAAGGTATATATTGTTTTTTTATTTGCAAGCAGTTGTTTCTATTTTTATGCATTTTCAATCAAAAATGATGTCCTTAAAACGTTTTTTATGACAAAAACTTACAGAAAATTGTGTTTTTATGGCAAAAAACAGAGACGTTTGAAAACAGCTTATGTTGTAAGTTGTCGGTTTATATATATAAAAACGGTGCTATCTTATTGTAGCACCGTTTTTACAAGTTATTTTTTATACCATTATTTCGCTGATTTTCTGCCTGTTGTCCGTTTTTTTGTCGCTGGTTTTTCTTCACTGTCTTTTATAATTTGCAAGCAGGCTTCCAATGAAAGAGAAGCCGGTTCGCTTCCTTTAGGGATTTTATAATTTTTCTTTTTGTATGCTATGTATGCACCGTAGCGACCATTCAATATTTCCAAATCAGGTTCTTCCGTGAAACTTTTAATTAGTCTTTGACTTTCTTGTTCTCGTTTTTGGTGGATGATGTCGATAGCCTCTTCTAATGTCACGGAAAGAGGTTCGTAAGTTTTTGGTAACGAAACATATTTGTTATCGTGTCGAATATAAGGTCCGAATTTTCCGATTCCGACAGTTACGGGTTTATCTTCGAAGTCTCCTAATGTTCGGGGCAAATCGAAAAGCCTGAGTGCTTCATCCAGTGTAATGGAACTCATCGATTGCCCTTTTAACAAGGAGGCGAATAACGGCTTTTCTTCGTCTTCCGGAGTTCCGATTTGTACCAGTGGTCCGAATCTTCCTATTTTGACCGATACCGGACGACCGCTTTTAGGGTCGATTCCCAATACCCGTTCTCCCACTTTATGCTCCATTCGGAGAGATTTTGCTTCTTCTACAACCGGATGAAATAATTTATAGAAATTATCGATTGCATTCGTCCATTCCAATTTGCCTTCGGCTATATGATCGAATTTTTCTTCAACGTTTGCCGTAAAATTATAGTTCAAAATATCCGGGAAAAATTCGGTGAGAAAATCTGTTACGACCATTCCGATGTCGGTAGGGAGTAGTTTTGCCTTTTCTGTTCCGGTGATTTCGGTCTTGGTTTTGTCTGTAATCTGATTATTTTTCAGGGTCAGGATATTATATGATCTTTCTTTTCCTTCCCGGTCACCTTTTTCAATGTACTCACGTTGCTGTATCGTCGATATTGTCGGGGCGTATGTTGAAGGTCGTCCTATACCTAATTCCTCTAACTTCCGTACCAAACTTGCTTCGGTATAGCGTGCCGGGCGTTGGGTAAAACGTTCTGTCGCTTCGATCTCGGATATTGCAAGGCTTTCGTTTATGTGGATAGGCGGCAGCATCTTGCTGTTATTTTCTGTATCTGATTCTTCATCTTGAGATTCGAGGTAAACGCGTAAGAATCCGTCGAATTTTAAAACTTCACCGATAGCTACAAATTTTTCGGCTCTGTTCGAAATTTTTATGGTTGCTGTCGTTTTTTCTAATTCGGCATCGCTCATTTGAGAGGCTATGGTACGTTTCCATATCAGTTCGTATAAACGTCGTTCTTGAGAGGGTGCATCGATCTCATGATTATTGATGTAAGTCGGACGGATTGCTTCGTGGGCTTCTTGCGCTCCTTTCGACTTGGTATGATAATTTCTTATTTTCAGATACTTTTCACCTAACGTAGAAATAATCTCATCTTTTGCCGTATTGATTGCCAAATTAGACAAATTCATCGAATCGGTACGCATATAGGTGATGAACCCTGATTCGTAAAGACGTTGTGCAACCAACATCGTTTGAGATACCGAAAAACCGAGTTTACGGGCTGCTTCTTGTTGTAACGTAGATGTCGTAAACGGTGCGGCAGGTGATTTATGCACCGGTTTTACGGCAATGTCTTCGATTGAAAAATTTGCGTTTTTACATTGTTCGAGAAAGTCTAAAGCCTCTTCTTTTGTTTTGAAACGTTTGTTCAGTTCTGCATTTAGTTCGACAGGAGTGTTCTTTTCTCCCGGAATCAAAAAAGTCGCAATAACCCGGTATGCAGCTTCAGGAACGAAATTTTGTATTTCTCTTTCTCGTTCTACAATAAGACGGACGGCAACCGACTGTACCCGGCCGGCCGATAGTGCAGGCTTTACTTTTTTCCATAATACAGGAGAGAGTTCAAACCCGACGATTCGGTCGAGAACTCTTCGTGCCTGTTGCGCATCTACACGATCTAGATCTATATTTCTCGGATGTTCGATAGCGTTCAGTATCGCACTTTTCGTAATTTCGTGAAATACGATTCGTTTCGTATTTTCCGGTTTTAGTTTCAATACTTCATATAAGTGCCATGCTATAGCTTCTCCTTCCCGGTCTTCATCGGATGCCAACCAAACGGTTTCAGCTTTTGCGGCTTCTTCTTTTAATGTTTCTACCAACTTTTTCTTATCGGCAGGTATTTCGTATATAGGTGTATAATTGTGTTCTATATCAATACTGAAATCTTTTTTCTTCAAATCGCGGATATGTCCGTAACTTGAG
Organism: uncultured Coprobacter sp.; assembly: GCF_947855755.1. Lineage (NCBI taxonomy): Bacteria > Pseudomonadati > Bacteroidota > Bacteroidia > Bacteroidales > Barnesiellaceae > Coprobacter > uncultured Coprobacter sp. The sequence continues at coordinate 18,082 of NZ_CANUAR010000006.1, read as the reverse complement.
AGTACCTTGAAATCTTTTCCTAAGAATTTTTCAATGGTTTTTGCTTTTGCTGGAGATTCGACTATTACTAAATTTTTTTGCATATAGCAGTTTTTATTTTTTACTCTTGAGAGTTTGTTTCTTATTTATAACTGTTTTTTGAGGCACTTGTTTTCTTTTTCTCAGATTTATTGTGCCGTTTTTGTTTCTGAAATAATGAGAATAGACTGAAAATATATTCGGTATTATTTCAGTTGAAATCGGACAAATTTCAAGCGTGCGGCAAAATTAGAAAAAAAACTGATTGAATTTCAGAACTTTTGCTGTTAAAAATTTTTATGATTATCAAAAACAAGGCGATAAATAGAGTTTTTCCTTTATGAAAAATTCTATTTACCGTCTTTGTGATTTGCCTTTAAAGGGAGGTGATGCCTACAAATTTGTTTATTCTGTGTCTGTTTTTACAGCCTTTTATATTTATGTTAGAAGCATACCCCTACTCCTGCCATGATGTTGAAACGCTGTGCCGGCATGCCGTAGTACAGGTTGTAATGTTGTGCGAAAATGTTATTGGCTTGTACCAATAAATGAACACTATCATTGAAGCGATAAGTAGCTCCTAAACTGACATTAAAGATGTTTTTCATTTTTCCGGAAGAGAAATAGTCTGCATCCGGTTTCAAATCTGTCTCTATGATATTCCGGTATTCACGTCCGTTTGCTAAATAAATATCCAGATCGAAAGTCAGATGTTTTGTCGCATTTACATCAAGACCCAGATTCCACTCGTTTACCGGAAGAGCTGTGCGTATTTTTCCCTTTCCATGTCGGTAATGCCATTCATTATGAGCCCAGTTGATCTGAGCTTTTACCCGATCCTTATATTTGTAATTTATATCGAAACCGACTTTCCATGCATAGGCATCCATTGCGAAGAAAGAAATGACATCTCGTGAAAGTATCCCATCGTAGGCGATCAAAGTCCGGTAATCGAATAATGCATCTGTCGTTGTTTTTATTCCGGTATATAAGTTTACATTAAAATTTGCCAGATAATTTGTTCTGAGACCGAATGTCCAATCTGCCGGAGTGTAAGAATTTGTTGCCGGACGGGACGGGTCGGCATATATGCTCCGTACGGACATTTTGTTCATTGTGTTGAGCTCTTTGCCTCCTTCAAGAGATGTAAACAGGAAGAAAGATTTTTCGAATTCCCACTCCAGATTCAGATCCGGAGCAAAACGAAAAGCCGTACCGTCATCGAACGAGATATCTACATTAAGTCCTGCCCTGAATTTCAGATTGTTTTTGGTAATATTGAAATTCGGATTTAGGCGAATGACGGTATAGTTATATTGATCTTGACTGTAAATTAGGTTATCCATTCCTACTCCTAACCCGATAGCATAATATTTGCCGAACGGTGCACTGAGGCTAAAACGTGTTTCTATATGGTTTTCTGTCAGTCCGTTTTTATCCTCGTAAAGAAACCCGAGCCTGCTTTTATATCCGTTGTATCCTACCGATAAGTCATAATTCAGTTTTTCGTTGTTTTTGGATTCTATTCCCGTATGCAGAGAATATTGTTGCACGCGTTGTTGATTTGTCATTTTGAATGTTTTCATACTTTCGGGAATAATATCCATTATTTCAGGAATAAGAGGCATACCGTAATAATTGAACGCATTGCTACGGTATGCACCGGCTATTTTCCATGACAGTTTTTCGAAAGTATGTTTGTAACTTAAATTCAGAATGTTATCATTTCTTCGTTGAGTTACTTTTTTATCGTTTTCCAAATATTTCAGCTTTCCGTTTGTCGAACTGTGTTGATACCATACTCCTAATTGGTCGGTTTCACTGTCGAATATTCTGAATCCGGCATTGGCTGCAGCATTTAAATAGTTTCCCATTGCCAAATTTATATAGCTTTGTTTCGGATTGACGGCCGGCTGCATTCCGAAATTTCCGGAAGGGAGTATTTGCAGTATAGGTCCTGTAGTCATCGGTACAGCCCAATCCGAATAACGGATAGACGGTTTAGTGACTACGGGATTATCTATTTCGGGTAACGTGTTTATTTTGGAGGCGTCGTTTACGATTGGGGTAAATTCTTTCTCTATCGTTACTTCCCTTTTCAGGGATTCTTCTTTATTCTCTTGAGCCGAAGCAATACTGCAAGTTGACAGTAGTGCTACAAATACATACATCTTTTTCATAGGCTTTCTGTTTTACGAAGTTATTTACCTATTTGTTTCAATCGGTTTTCTATCATGTTTTGAATATCGTCTTGAGCGTTGTAATTATTTTGAAGACTCAAAAGATATTGTTTTGCTTGGAAATTTTCTTTTTTGGCAATATTTATATCCGCTAATAGAATAAATGCCCGAGCAAGCCAGTATTGATGGGAAGTTCCTGCTTCGATGAAAAGGTTTATCTCTTTTTCGGCATCGGCACTTTTCTGTTGGTCAAAATAATATTGGGCTAACCGGTAGGCTGCTTCAGCTCCTTGGGAGGTACGGGTATCTCGGGAAAGAATTTTCCATTCTTCTGCCGCTTTATCGATGTTTCCTGTCGAAACAAGAGCGTTAGCCTTTTCATATCGGGCTTCGGATATCCATTCCGGAGATAGGTTCTGATCTTCTAAAAGTTTATTGGCTATGGCGATTATTTCTTCGTTTTGTTTCAGCTCTTTTGCCATTCGCAATATACCGAGTCTTGCTGTGAGACGGTTCTCTTTTCCTGTCGCTTTTATTTCGAGTACTTTATATGTGTTCAGGGCGGTCGGATATTCTTTTCGGATTACTTGTATGTCGGACAGTTTTACCAATGTTTCTTCTGCTAACGGAGAATCCGGCTGTTGCAGCACTTTTTGAAGTTCTGTTTCGGCTTCGTCATATTTTTTCTGATCATAATAGAAACTTCCTAAATAATAGTGTGCCGGAATTAAAAATGCCCCTTCGGGATAAGTCTGAATATATTTTATCAGTCCGTCTGCCGAAGAGTTTGTAGGGGCTTTTAAAAAAGCCCTTTCTGCAGCTAAAAATGCCAAAGAATCCAGTTCGGAGACTTCATATTTGATAGTCCCTCCGAGAGATTCTAAATAAGATGCGTAAGCTGCGATATCGTTTTGGTCGAGATAAACAGCCTTCAAGTCATCGATGGCGACTTTGGCTTCATCGCTTCCGGGATAATTCCCTATGACTTGTTTATAAGCGGCAATCGATTTTTCCGGTTGGTTGTTATTGAAATATGCGATACCTAATTGTATGCCGGCTTTGCGGGCGGGTATCGTTTGGGGGAATTCCCGTATCAGTTTTTCAAAAACCGATACAGCCCGATCGTTTTGTTGTATCGCCGTATAGGTAAGTCCTTGTTCCAATAAGGCATCATCGACATATTCTGAGTGCGGATAATCCTGTAAAAGATTCTGGAGTATAGATATTTTTTCATCGTATTTTTTTTGAAGTCCCGCCATTATTCCTTTCTGGTAAAGTGCATAATCTCCGGTTGTCGGAGCGATTTCTTTTGCTTTGGCGTAACTTTCTTCTGCCTGTGCAAATTGTCTTGCAGAGTAGAAACAATCTCCGATTCTATTCCATGCATCGGCTATCATGTTTGTTGCCGATCTTTCTTTTGAGGAATTGACATATTGTTGGAAGCTGTTTCGAGCGGAAACAAAATCATGCTGTTTGAAGTAGGCATATCCGAGATTATAGCGAGCTAAAGGGTCGATATTTTTGTTTGAAGAAAGGTATTGGCGGTAATTAGTTGCCGCATCTGCGAATTTCCCTTCGCGGTAGTCGCATTCTCCTTTCCATAAATATGCTTGTGAGCGGGCGTTTGCATCATAATTGCCCAATTGAATCGCACTCGAAAAATATTTTCGGGCTTCGGAAAGATTATTGTTAGTGAAACTTTCAGTACCAAGCCGGAAAAGAATGCGTTGTTTTGCCTTCATAATTTTATCGGTGGGCTTTTTGATTTTGTTGATAGAGTTCAATGCCGCAGTATAATTTCGGGATGTCATATAGACATCGACCAGATAATCATTAATTGCATCTGCATATCTCGAGGAAGGAAATAGATTCAGGAATTTCTCGAAAACGGTTACCGATTCTCCGAAAGGCGATACTGTGCTTTCGTGAATATTTAAAGCATAGTTGTATAATGCCGTTTCTTGTACTTGACGGTCAAAATCATATTGCGAAGCTATGTCGAAAGCAAGTCGGGCATTCGTTTTATCTCCGGTTTTAAGATAACTTTGTCCTAAATAAAGATATGCGTTTTGCATTAAAGCGTCATTACCTGTCGTTGTCTGTTTCAGATATTCGATGGCAGACGGGTAATTGCCCGATTTGAAATATGCGATACCTAATAAATATAAACTTTCGCGTAGCGGATTTTTTGTATTTGCTACATAACGGTTCAGATATTCGATGGCTTTATTGTTATCTCCTTCGTTATAGTAACTTTCACCGACAATACGGTTTATCTCGGAGTTGAATTCATGGTCGGGATATTCAGATAATAGTTGTAGTCCTTCTTGTATAACTTGGTCGTATTGTTGGTCGTTAAGAGCTATTTGTGCTAAATAATATTTTGCATTAGCACCGAACTCGGGATTGTTTTTTACTTGTGAGAAACCATTTTTTGCTTCATTATACTGTTTGCCGGTGTAATGGATATAAGCATTGTAATATATCGATGCTTCACGATATTTTTTTCCTACCGAACTAAGTGCGGAAAAGTAAGGCTTTGCTTTTTCCGTATTTCCGCTTTTTAATTGGGATAATCCGGCTTTGAAAAGATATTCTTCTTGATCTTCGGGAGATAGTCTTTCCATATCTACTAAAGCATATTGTCGGTTGGCCTTTTCATATTGCCGGTCGAATAGGTACAGATTTCCGATCAGCATCCGTGCTTTATGGATACCGGAGGACCATCCGTATTGTTCTATGAATTTTTCCAAAAGCTTTAAGGCTTGCGGACTTCGGTTGGCATAGGACGATACAGCAATCATATAGTCGGCTTCCTGATTCAGCCTCGTGTCTTTACTTAATGTTTTGAAACGGGTCAATAAATCGATGCATCCGTTATAATTGTGTACCTGAAACATTTTCTTCCCTTTCGCAAAAATGATGTAGGGTGTTTCACTTCGGTAAGACACTTGTCCCTGAACGGAATACAGAGATAAACTTAAACAGAACAATAAAGTATATAATAAACTCCGTTTCATGTCGATTTTCGTTTTGTATAGATTGTGTTTGCTTTATCAAACAAAAATAAAAAAACTTTATGGTTGCCGTCTTAACTTCTTATTTATTAACTTTATTTTTTCGATCATTTGTATTTTATGGTTTTACGGCTCTCAATATTTCCCGTTTTCCTCCCGGAGGACCTTGCAATCTTTCTACGATAAATCCAGCCCTCTGCAAACGTCTTCTTACCTCGCCTTTTGCACAATAAGTTGTGAGTATTCCCTGTGGTTTCATCGATCGACTTATTTTATCGAATATCTCTTCGTCCCATAGTTGTGATTGTTTTTCCGGAGCGAAGGCATCGTAATATATCAAATCGAAAGATTTGTCGGGTAAAATTATTTGTTTCAGATCTCCTTTTATTTTGTGTAGAGTGAAATTCGGTGTTATTTCGATCGGTTTATTCCATTCTGTCAGATGTATTGTTTCGAAAAAGGTTGCCTGTTCCGGAGCGATCGTATCTTGATATTTCAGGCTGTTTGCCTGTTCTGCTGTCAGAGGATAGAGTTCTATTGTGTGATAAACGGTTTTTCTTTGAAACTTTTCACACTCGAGTAATGTGAGAAAAGCGTTTAGTCCTGTTCCGAACCCGACTTCGAAAATTGTTAAAGGATCGGCTTTTGAGTAGTGGAATCCTGTTTGTATGAATATATGCAGCGATTCGGTCAATGCACCTTTAACGGAATGATAGTGCTCATCTATTTCGGGAAGATATAGAGTCGCCGATCCGTCTGCCGTTATTTCGATTCGAGGTTGTCTCATATATTTTGGAGCTTTATGAAAAATAGAACTAAATTTGTCCGCATTTCGTTATTTTACACAAAGGTATAAAAACCGGATGTTATGAAAAAGTTCTTTATTTCTCTTCTTCTGATGTGTTTATTCTTTTTTGATGGACAAGCACAACAAACTTATGCGGTAAAAGGGAGAGTGGTGGATCGGGAGAACCGAGAGCCGTTGTCTTTTGTGTCGGTATCTGTATGGAATTCTACGCAGGGGGTAATGACTGACAGTCTTGGAAATTATGTGATTGAGAATCTTGTTCCGGGAATGTATCGACTGCAGTTTTCTATTGTCGGGTATAAGACGTATGTGACACCGGAGTTTAGGATTTCATCTCATGATTACCGTATTGATGCAGAGTTGGAAGAGAATCAGGTCGATTTAAAGGAAATCGAGGTGGTTGCTTCTCCGTTCAGAAGATCGTTGGAAAGTCCTATTTCTTCTCGCGTGATCGGATTACAGGAGATAGAGAAAAGTCCGGGAGCTAATCGGGATATTTCTAAAGTTGTCAATTCGTTTCCGGGAGTAGCTTCTGCTGTCGGGAACGGATATCGAAATGATTTATTGGTGCGAGGGGGAGGTCCATCGGAAAACCGATTTTATTTAGATGGAGTGGAAATTCCGAATATAAATCATTTTAGTACACAAGGAGCTTCGGGAGGACCTGTCGGCATTATAGATGCCGATTTTATCAGGGAGGTTAATTTTTATACCGGGGCATTTCCTGCCAATCGGGGAAATGCGCTCAGTTCGGTATTGGATTTTAAATTGCTCGACGGAAATACGGAAAAACGTACCGTAAAAGCTACGGTCGGAGCATCTGAGGTATCTTTGACATCTAATGGCTATATTACTAAGAATAAAAGGACAACTTATCTGGTGTCTGTACGACAGTCTTATCTACAACTTCTTTTCAAAGTGCTCGATATGCCGTTTCTTCCCCGTTATACGGATGCTCAGTTTAAAATTAAGACTCGTTTTTCTCAAGCTCATGAGCTGACGTGGATAGGGTTGGGGGCTATCGATAATATGAAATTAAATACCGATACAGATCCTAAAGATGAGTCTAAACAATATTTATTGAATTATCTTCCGGTAATTAAGCAACAGACATACACGCTCGGAGCTGTGTATAAACATTATGCCGGCCGGCATACTCAAACGTTGGTATTGAGTCGGAGTTTTATGAATAACAATAACCGGAAATATCTGAATAATGACGAGTCTTCTCAGGAAAATCTGACCTTACGTTATAATTCGGATGAAATAGAGAATCATTTCCGTTTCGAGAATCGTTCATTACTCGGAAATTTTAATGTGAATGCCGGAGTGAATTTAGATTATGTGACTTACACAAACCGGACTTTTCAGAAAATTTTTTCGGAGCAAGCGAAAGAGATTCTCTATGATACAGATTTGAATCTTTTTAAATGGGGTGTTTTTGCAACTGCCGGATATGAGTCTCCGGATGAACGTTTTACGGCTTCTCTCGGTGTCAGGTTTGATGCGAATACATATTCTTCTAAAATGAATAATCCGCTAAAACAGTTCTCTCCCCGACTCTCTCTTTCATATAATTTTTTCCCGAATTTTTATTTGAACGGAACGGTCGGGCGCTATTATCAGCTTCCTGCTTATACGACAATGGGCTATAAAGAGTTCGGTATATTGGTGAATAAAATGAATGGGTTACTTTATCAACGTTCAGATCAGACTTCGCTCGGAGTGGAATATCATTTTGGGAAAAATGCTGAAGCTACAATCGAGGGTTTTTATAAAAAGTATAGTCATGCTCCGCTTTCTTTGCAAGATGGCATTCCTTTGGCTTGTAAAGGTGTAGATTATGGCGTTTCCGGGAATGAGGCGGCTGTTTCTACTGCACGTGGAAGGGCTTATGGAGTCGAGTTTATGTTTCGCTGGTTTGGCAGCGGAAAATTTAATTTGTTAACTTCATATACTTATTTCCGCAGTCAGTTTATTCAACCATCTACAGGGAAATACCTGCCTTCAGCTTGGGATAACAGGCATTTGCTTACTCTATCGGGCACTTATAAATTACCGAAGAATTGGGATATCGGGTTAAAACTCAGAGTTATGGGAGGTGCTCCTTTTACGCCGTATGATGAAGATCTCTCTTCTATTGTGTCGGCATGGGATGCTACCGCCCGTCCTTATTATGATTATGGTTTGTATAATACCGGACGATTGAAAACGTTTTCTCAAATCGATTTCCGCCTTGATAAATCGTTTTATTTTAAAGGGGTAATGCTCGGTATCTATATCGATCTGCAAAATATCGGAAATTTTAAATATGACAATCAGCCCGTGTTGGTAAGTACGGGTGTTGTCGATCCGCAAATATACCCTGACGGAAATCAACATTATAAAATGAAATATATCCGGCAGCAGAGCGGTACGATATTACCTACGTTGGGATTGACAGTCGAGTTTTAGAGGCTGTATAAATTTCTTGATAGAGTATCGACTCGGATAAAGTTTAAACAGTTTTTTAATATTCCAGGACGTGGGAGGTTATATCGGACTTTTTTTCACAAAGGCGATCTAATGCGTCACATATATTGGTATATTCGAAAGTGAAACCGTTTTTTTCTAATTTGTAAGGAATGGCATGTTGTCCTTCAGTAAGCAGCACAGATCTTTCTCCTAATATCGCTCTGAGCAGACATGGCGGAATTGTCCACAATACCGGACGATGGAGCTCTTGCCCGAGTGATTTTGTCCATAGCGCATTGTCTGTAATATCCGGAGCTGAACAGTTTAGAACTCCTCTCAGTTCGGTTTGTTCGATGATGAACCTGTATATGCGTAACAGATCGGTTAACATTATCCATGGAAAAGCTTGTTTACCTGATCCTATTTTTCCTCCTAATCCATAGCGGAACAAAGATGCTAAAGGCGGGAATATACCCCCGTCGGTTGATAATACCGGAGCTAAACGGGTAATGACCAGACGAGTTTGAGAGGTTACTCGTTCTGCTTCTTTTTCCCATTTGCGGCAAATATAACCTAAGAACGTAGGAGTGTAAACTTCTGCATTTTCAATATAAGCACCATCTGACGGGTAATAGCCGATAGCAGACGTGGATACGAATAGGGACGGAGGAATTGGCTGTTCGTTAATTGCAGCAACGAGTTTTGCTGTTGTCTGTATGCGACTATTGAAAATCTCTTTTTTATATTCACGTGTCCAACGGCGATTTAGCGAAGCTCCCGCCAAATTGAATATACGGTCTGCACCATTGAGTTTATGAACGAGAAGATCGAATTTACCTGTAATGAAATCTTCTCGAGAAAGGGTTATGATTTCGTCACCGATGCTTTTTAACATAGAGCAAAGGTGTTGTCCTATGAATCCGGATGCTCCGGCTATTATTGTTTTCATACACTTATATCATTTGGGAAATCCCCGGAATGATATAAGTTTTTCATTCATCAGGATTTCCGGTTTTTTAATTCTGCCGAGTCCACCCACTTAAAAAGTTTGTCGGAAGGTCTTATCTTTTCGTTTAACTGTATAGAAAACCGTTCTCCTTTTACTGTTTTATTGACGGGTTTAAGATTTACCCTTATCTCTTCGACTTTTGCCGTTATAGCTCCGGTTGTAGGTCCTGTAATCAGAATTTCTTCTCCTACACTCAGAGATGAGGTTTCCATTTGAAATTCGGCTACACCCAGTTTAGAAAAGTATTTAATGCCTTTTCCCAGATATACCTTGACTTTGGTGGCTTCAGAACCATAGTTTTTACTCCATTCTCCGAGCCGTTGTCCTAAATAGTAGCCGTTCCAAAAACCTCTATTGAAGACGGTGGACAGACGATTGTTCCAGTTCTCGATTTTTTCGTCGGTGAAACTACCGGATAAGCAGGCCTCGATCGCTTCCCTGTAGCATTCGGTTACAGTGCGTACATATTCTGCTCCCCGAGCACGTCCTTCTATCTTAAAAACTCTAACACCGGAATCGATCATTTTGTTTAGAAAATGGATCGTTTTCAGATCTTTCGGGGACATGATATATTGATTGTCAATATCCAGTTCTACCTCACTGTCTTTATCTTTTACCGTATATCCCCTCCGGCATATTTGCATACATGCTCCTCGATTGGCAGAGGCATTCATTTCGTGCAGACTCAAATAACATTTTCCCGATACGGCCATACAAAGAGCTCCGTGTGCGAACATTTCGATGCGGATAAGTTTTCCTCCCGGACCTTTGATTTGCTCGTCGCAAATGCGTTGATATATATGAGATACTTGATTCATGTTCAATTCTCGAGCAAGTACGACTACATCTGCGAATTGAGCATAGAATTTCAGAGCTTCGGCATTAGAAATATTGAGCTGAGTCGAAAGATGTACTTCAACTCCAATGCTTCGGGCGTATGTCATTGCAGCTACATCGCTTGCGATGATCGCCGATATTTCGGCTTCTTTGGCTGCATCGATAATACTTCGCATTAGTGTGAGATCTTCATCATAAATGACCGTATTGACGGTGAGATAACTTTTCATGTTGTTTTCTCTGCAAATACGGGCGATTTCATGCAGATCGTGTATTGTGAAATTATTAGATGAGCGGGCTCTCATGTTCAGTCCTTCTATGCCGAAATAAACAGAGTTAGCTCCTCCTTGAATCGCTGCGGTCAGTGATTCGTAAGAGCCTACCGGAGCCATTATTTCAAAATCGGTTATGTTCATTTTAATGAAGTATTTATTTCCCGGTGATAATTTTCCGGATATCGTTGAGTTTGTTCAAGGCTTCCATTGGTGTCAGATTGTTGATATCGATATTTATAATTTCATCTCTTATCTGACTCAATACGGGATCATCGAGTTGAAAAAAGCTGAGTTGCATGCCTCCTGCAGCGGTAGGAGTTATTTCCGGAGTCTTTTTAGACACAGTTCCTTGTCGGTTATTGCTTTCGAGTTGTTTCAGTATATCCCCTGCCCTTTTGACGATACTTTGCGGCATTCCCGCCATTTTGGCCACATGGATACCGAAACTGTGTTCGCTACCGCCTTTTACCAGCTTTCGGAGAAAAATAACTTTGTTATCTATTTCTTTGACCGAAACATTGTAGTTGGCGATTCGTTTGTAGGTCTTCTCCATGTCGTTAAGTTCATGGTAGTGAGTTGCAAAGAGTGTTTTAGCATGAGCTCTCGGATGTTCGTGAATGTGTTCTACGATTGCCCATGCGATCGATATTCCGTCATAGGTGCTTGTCCCTCGTCCCAATTCATCGAAAAGTACCAGACTGCGGTTCGATATATTGTTTAGAATATCAGCGGCTTCGTTCATTTCTACCATGAATGTAGATTCTCCTAAAGAGATATTATCTGAAGCTCCTACCCGTGTGAATATTTTATCTACGACACCGATATGTGCAGCTTCGGCGGGAACGAAACAGCCGATTTGCGCCAAAATCACGATCAAAGCAGTTTGTCGTAATAGAGCCGATTTACCTGCCATATTCGGCCCGGTAATCATTATAATTTGTTGTGTATCATTGTTGAGCAGTACATTATTCGTTATGTATGATTCTCCCGGCGGCAGTTGTTTTTCGATAACGGGATGTCTGCCTTCTTTGATGTCTATCTCTAAAGAATCGTTTACTTCGGGACGGATATAACGGTTTTCTTTCGCTATTTTTGCAAATGACAGCAGGCAGTCGAGTCGGGCTATTTGCGTGGCATCATGTTGAATGGCCGGTATATATTCATTCAGTGCCAGTATAAGTTCGTTAAATAACCGGGTTTCGAGAGTTATGATTTTTTCTTCTGCTCCTAAGATTTTTTCTTCGTATTCTTTTAATTCTTGGGTGATATAACGCTCGGCATTTACTAAGGTTTGTTTCCGTATCCATTCTTCCGGAACTTTGTCTTTGTGCGTATTGCGAACCTCTATGTAGTAGCCGAATACGTTATTGAAGCTGATTTTCAAGCTCGGAATGCCAGTTCGTTCTATTTCTCTCTGTTGGATATGAAGCAGATAGTCTTTTCCGGAGTAAGACATTTCTCTCAGTTCATCGAGTTCTGTATTTACACCTTTCCGGATAATTCCTCCTCTATTGACTAATGTCGGAGCATCGGGATTTATCTCTTTCTCGATGCGGTCTCTTATCAGTGAACAAGGATTTAATTGTTCTCCGATACTTTGCAGGACAGGCTCGCCTGATCGAATGCAAATGTTTCGTATCGGCTCTATTGCCGATAATGCCACCTTAAGCTGTACTACTTCTCGGGGAGAAATACGTCCTACGGCCACTTTAGATATAAGCCGTTCCATATCTCCAATCAATGAAAGTTGCTGATCTATTTCTTCTTTTACTTCCGGTTCTTTAAAGAAGTATTCTACAACATCCAACCTTTCGTTTATGGGACGTATATCTTTTAGAGGAAATACAATCCAGCGTTTGAGCATGCGTGCACCCATTGGGCTTGTTGTCCGGTCTATTATATCCAATAGACTTTTACCTCCCTCATTCATTGTATTGAGTAATTCCAAACTGCGGACTGTAAATTTGTCGAGACGTACGTAGCGTTCCTCTTCGATACGGGAGAGAGCTGTTATGTGGGAAATTTGTTTATGTTGTGTAATATCGAGATAATAGAGCAATGACCCAGCAGCAATGATTCCGTTTTTTAAAGTGTGAACACCGAATCCTTTCAGATTTTTGGTTTCGAAATGTTTTAATAATCGGTCGGTTGCCGCATCTTCGGTAAAAATCCAATCGTCTAATTCGAACGTGAAAAATCTAGTTCCGAAGTGTTCTTCGAATTGTTTTCGTTTACTGCGCTCGAACAGAACTTCTTTAGGTCCGAAATTGTTGAGTAATTTGTCTATGTAGTCATAATTCCCTTCTGCAGTCAGAAATTCTCCGGTAGAGATATCAAGGAATGCGATTCCGCAAATATTTTTTCCGAAATGAATGCCTGCCAGAAAATTGTTTTCTTTATGGTTAAGGATGTTGTCATTTATGGATACGCCCGGAGTCACTAATTCTGTGATTCCCCTTTTTACCAATTTTTTTGTCAGTTTAGGGTCTTCGAGTTGCTCACAGATAGCCACTCGTTTACCGGCACGGACGAGCTTGGGCAGATAAGTGTCGAGTGCATGATGCGGAAATCCGGCTAATTCTACGTATTGGGCAGAGCCGTTTGCCCTTCGGGTTAATGTGATTCCTAAAATTTCAGATGCAGTTATGGCATCTTCCGAAAAAGTTTCATAAAAGTCTCCTACCCGAAATAACAATATGGCGTCGGGATGTTTCCCTTTCATCTCGATATATTGCTTCATCAGCGGAGTCTCGACCATCTCTTTTGCCACAGCTTTAATGATTTATCGGTTGTTGTTATGCGTTATTCAGACAAGCAAAGATACGGATATATTGTGAAAAAAGAAAGTTCGGAAAAGATCGTTTCTTTTGAGGTTATCGAGAATTTATCTTGGAGTCTGTTTTAATTTTCTGTGAAGTAATCTCTTCATGATTATTTGTGAAATCTTTTTATCCATAAAATTTAAATGGCTGTTTGTTCTATTTGTCAGATTCTGAAATATCTTATATTTTTGCATATATCCTGTTCGGGATAAGATTAATTGAAAGATATATATAATGAATCAGGAAAATAGAGAGGTCTGTTTAGTTCCCGTCGGTGGTTTGGCGAACCGAATGCGTGCGATTGTTTCGGTTTTAAACGCTTGTCAGAAAGCCGGAGTAAAGTTGAAGATCGTATGGTTTCGTAATCGGGAATTGAATGCTCCGTTTTATTCGTTATTTAATCCGTTGAGGAGTTTAAATGTTACGGTAAAAGAAGCTGCTCAAATTGATTTTCTCCGTTATTACCGTCCGGTAAAAAAAAATTTATGGCTTTCTAAATATTATCTTCGTTCGCATTTCGATAAGGTATTGAGTATGACGGATTGTATTCCTATCGTGCGGGATGAGCAGAATCTTGTGAATTTGATTTCTGAAACGGAGTGTTTATATATAGAATCTTGTTATGATATGGGAAGTTATCGGAACATAAGAGAGATTATGTCTCCTAATCGAAGACTGTCCCGTAGAATTGATGATTTTGTTGCTGAACATTTCGGAGAACGTACTATCGGGGTTCATGTTCGCCGAACGGATAATAGTAAAGCGATACAGTGTAGTCCTTTGGAACTGTTTATAAAAGCGATCGGGCACGAATTGGAAATCGATGGGAACGTCCGTTTTTTTGTCGCTTCCGATTCGGACGAGGTTAAACATGAACTTTTAGACAGATTCGGAGATCGCATTATTACGGTTTTCGAGAGTTGCGATCGGAATAGCCGACAGGGAATAGAGAACGGATTGACTGATTTGTACTTACTTTCGCGGACATGCAAGATTTATGGTTGTGTCGGAAGCTCTTTTACCGAGGTTGCTGCTTTGATCGGAAATATCGAATTGATCGTGCTGTCGATATAGAATTTTGTTTTGGGAAAGATACATTTTGAAGTTTACATTCTGAACACAAAATTAAAAGTGATAAAAACTGATCGTATTTTATACTCTTTTCTCTTTGAGGATTCTTTGAATACCTTTTTGTATAGATGCCAAACCGAATTGTGACGGGTCGATCTCGTTTCGGGGTATAAACCATGCTTCGGCGACATCATCCTGTGCCGTAATACCGGATGTTTCTAATACGTCGCATTCGAAAAACAAGTCCATAGTAGGAACATCTAAACCTGAATATTTATAGGTATTGGGTAGAGAAAAAAGGTATCGAGTTGCCATTACGGTAAGTCCGGTTTCTTCTTTGACTTCTCGTATAACAGCTTCTTCTGCCGTTTCATTCAAATCTGTGAATCCTCCGGGCATATCCAATGTCCCTTTTGCCGGATCTTTGGCTCGTCGGCATACGAGAATATCTCCTTTTGTATTGGTTATTACTGCTACAACAGCTGCTTTCGGATTTATATAATCGATAAAGCCGCAGGTTTCACAACGTTTCGATTGATTGTTGTTTTCGATGAATTTATTCGACCCGCATACGGGACAAAATCGAAATAATTCTAACGGGTGTGACATTGCTTTGGATTCTATTTTTTTGATTTTAGGTTCTGATTAATATTCAGCGTTTTATCATAATCCGTTTTGTTATTCAGTATTTCCAAGGCTTTGTCCAGATCTTCGTCTTTTCGTAATGATTGACGTATTTCTCCTTTTTGATAATAATATCTTTTTACTATTTCTATAGTAAGCAATTCTTCTATATCTTTTCGGAAAGTATCGAGATCTTTGTCCAAGTTATGATTCAGCTTGTTTTCAAGAGCTTTGAATTCTTCGGATGCATCATCGAGATAGCCTTCAAATTGAGCGACTTTTCGTAATTCGTTGAGTACTTTGTCGCTTTGACGATCATATTTAAAGTCCTTGCTTTTTACAAATTCTTTGAAATCATTATAATCTTCATCTGTCAGTTTAAATTCTCCTATGGGAGCTATTGTCGGATGTTTTGCCGCATATTGGTTGGCATAGTCGAAGATTATCAAATCGTTTACTAAATAGAAGCAGATATTTGCCGGATTCTCTTTTTCGACTTCGATATCCGGTTTAATTCCTCCTCCGTCTCTAACAATACGACCGTTAGCTGTTTTAAAGGCTGTGGTCAAACTATCGGGAATACGCCCTACACTTCCGTCCGGATTACGGTGCGAATAGTCTATTGCTTGTATCAAGCGGCCACTGGGAATATAATATTTTGCCGTAGTAACTTTTAATGTTCCGTTGTACGGAAGAGTTCGAGTAGATTGTACTAATCCTTTTCCGTAAGTTCGTTCTCCTATGATGACTGCCCTATCGAGATCTTGTAATGCTCCGGATACGATTTCGGATGCAGATGCAGAACCGCTGTTTACCAGTATGGCAAGCGGTATCTCTGTATCGATGGGTTCTTGAGTAGTTTTGTAAGTTCTGTCCCATTGTTTTATTTTTCCACGAGTGGAGAGTACTTCTTTTCCTTTGGGAACAAAATAGTTGACGATCTGTACAGCTTCTTCCAGAATTCCTCCGGGATTTCCCCTCAAATCGAGTACCAAAGATTCTATTTGATGATTTTTTTTAAGATCGAGCAATGCCTCTTTTACTTCTCCGGCAGCCTTGTCCGTAAAGTTAGAAAGATATATATATCCGGTTTTATCTCCGACAATTCCGTAATAAGGAACAGCATTCATCTGGATTTTTTTCCGGGTGATCTCTTTTGTAATAGGTTCTTTGACATCAGGACGTTCAACGGTTACTTTAACAATCGTATTTGCTGTTCCTTTAAGCATTTCGCTTACTTTATCTGATTTTAATCCGTGAGTGGGAGTTCCGTCAATTTTTATTATTTTGTCTCCTGGTTTCAATCCTGCAATTTGTGCCGGCATGCCTTCATAAGGCTCGGATATGTAAGTGTCGCTGTCACGATAAACGATTAGCGAGCCTATACCGCCGTATTCTCCTGTCGTCATAAACCGGAAATCTTCTTTTTCGGATTCGGGAATATAGTTGGTATAAGGGTCTAAGCTTCCGAGCATGCTGTTTATCCCTTTGGTAATAACTTTTTCTGAGTTTATCGTATCGACATAAAACATATTCAATTCTTTCATCAAGGCATTGAATATTTCCAAATTTTTGGCGATGTCAAAGTTCTTTTTGTCCGGAGTGAATGATCCGAACAAAATTATTGCTGATAAACAGACTGCCGGAATACCGGCTTTATTCAAAATCGTGCGTTTATTAAAACGTATCATTGTTTTTGTTTACTTGTAAATTATTTTGTCTGAGAGCCTATATTTAAACAGCCTCTAAGGTAGAAAAACTCTTTCCTATTTTCTTAAAATTTCGCCGACTTTTAACTTTATTTCATCCCAACGTTTATTATCCATGCCAGTCCCGATAACTTCTATAACATTTCCGGAGAGAATCGATCCGATTTTTCCGGCTGTTTCAAGTGGTAGATTCATGGATAGTGCATAAAGAAATCCTGCGGCATACAGATCGCCAGCTCCTGTCGAATCGATACATTTCGCTTTAGTTGCTTTTACTTCTGTATAATAGTCTCCCTGTTGTATTATAGACCCGTGTGAACCGCATTTTACTACTGCTATATCGCATTCCCGGGATAAGATCGCTACAGCTTCTTTAGCTTCATGTCCGGTATAGGCATAGGCTTCTTCTTCGTTTGCAAAAGCAATGTCGATATATTCTCGGATCAATTCTTGGAAAAAATCGTGATTTTCTCTGATGACATTGTAACTTGCCATATCTAAAGAAATTTTCAGTCCGGCATCTTTGGCTAATTGTACGGCACGGCGGATTAGATGTGGATCTTGTACCAGATATCCCTCTATTTGCAGAAGATCATATCCGTTGAACATTTGGGGAGAAAGTTCTTCAGCCGTAAGAGTTGCTGCTGCTCCGAGATAAGTTCCAAATGTGCGTTCTCCATCGGGAGTGATTAAAGTCATAGCGCATCCTGAGGCAACGTCTCCTTCGATAAGGTGGGTTTGTATCCCGTTTTTTTCGAGAGCTTTACGATAAAATTTTCCGTAACTGTCATGACCGATTTTTCCGATAAAACCGGTTTCTATTCCCATACGGGTGAGTCCGGATAATGTATTGGCGGTAGATCCTCCGCTTGCCATGAATGTGTCGAAATCTTCGAACATCGCCATTATTTTCAATAGCTTATCTTCGTCGATCAGTTGCATCCCTCCTTTTAGAAGTCCCATCTCTTGGATACATTCGTCAGAGTTCAGAATTGCTAATACGTCTGTCAGGGCATTTCCCAGTCCTATTACTCTCATCTGTCTGTTTTTGTCGTGCCTTTCTCCGGCCGGCACGATGTTTGCTTCCGATTTATTACGATTTGTAAAAACGGGTATTTTATATGAATAAAAAATTTTTCTGCAAATATATTGCATAATTGGAAATAACACATTACTTTTGCACTGCATTTTTAAGGGAATGTAATCTTCTTCAGTAGCTCAGTCGGTTAGAGCATCTGACTGTTAATCAGAGGGTCGT